>NZ_JBEYXH010000034.1:26863-79550 GCF_040644755.1 Streptomyces sp. NPDC046887 | reverse complement strand
GGAGCCACCGCGTCGGCCGGCCAGCTGCGGGGCCGGCGGGCACCGGGCCCGGTGCCCGCCGGCTTCGCGTGGGTCAGTCGGCCGCCGGTCGGCGCGCGGTGCCCAGGACGCAGGGCGAGGAGGGGAACGGTACGCCGCCCTCCGGCACCCGTAGCCGCCGGAAGCCGGTGATCTCGAACCCGGCCGCCGACAGCGCGGCCAGCGGGTCCCGGGCCGTGTGGCAGCCACCGAACAGCAGCGGCCACACCGTGCGGTCCGCGACCCGCTGCACGGTGGCGAGCGCCCGCCCCTCGGCCCGGCCGTGCTCGAAGAACCGCAGTTGTCCGCCGGGCCTCAGCACCCGGCGCAGCTCGGCCAGGGCCCGCGGCAGGTCCCGTACCGAGCAGAGCACCAGCGAGGCGACGGCGGCGTCAAAGGCCTCGCTCTTCACCGGCAGCGCCTCCGCCACGCCCGGCACCACGTCCACCGGCACCTCGGCGCGCAACGCCGCCGCGACCGCCGCCCGGCGCAGCCGCCGCTCCGGTTCGAGCGCCACCACCTCGGAGACCTGGCCGGGGTAGTGCGGGAAGTTGAGTCCATTGCCCGCGCCGATCTCGATGACCCGGCCGGACAGCCCCGCCAGCAGCTCCGCACGGTGCGCGGCGATTCCGGCCCGGGTCTCCGCGGCCACGCTGATCCGCTCGTAGAAGCGGGCGAAGAGGGGGTGGTGTACGGGGTCTCGCATCGCGGCCCTCCTGCGTCGGTGGCGAGCGGCGGCCCGGGGAATCGGCTGCGGGGACCGCTGACGGGGGTCGGGTGAAGGGTTCGGCTACGGGGATCCTTCCCGGATCGCGCCAAGGTCAGCCCCGCCGCCCCTCCTGGGGTGGAGGGCCGGGGTGGCAGGATCGGGGCATGTCGCCACGCTTGCTGTGCCCGCCGACGCCCCCGTGCGCGTCCGGCTCGACCGACGGATTCCGGCCCCTGGGGCGGCAGCGATGAGGGGTGTGCTGATCACCGGGGGGTCGCGGGGCATCGGACGGGCGGTCGCGACGGCGTTCGCCCGGGGCGGCGACCGGGTCGCCGTCCAGTACGCCAGCCGCCGCGAGGACGCCGAGGAGACCCTGCGCCTGCTGCCCGGCACCGGCCATGTGCTGATCGAGGCCGACCTCGGTGAGCCCGGGGCGGCCGAGCGGGTGGTGACCGCGGCGGTGGAAGGGCTCCGCGACGGTGGTGCCGAGGGGGTGGACGTGCTGGTCAACAACGCGGCCGTGGCGCCGTCGGCCGGCAACCGGCACCCGGTGGCGGAGGTGTCCCTGGAGGAGTGGCGGGCGGTCTGGCGCCGGATGACGGACGTCAACCTGCTCGCGGCCGCGGACCTCACCTGGGGTGTGGCCCGCCACCTCATCGACCGCGGGGCGTCGGGCAGCATCGTGAACGTCGGCTCGCGCGGGGCGTTCCGGGGTGAGCCGGAGTTCCCCGCCTACGGGGCCGCCAAGGCGGCGCTGCACGCCTTCGGCCAGTCGATGGCCGTCGCGCTCGCCCCGCACGGCATCGCGGTGACCTCGGTCGCGCCGGGGTTCGTCGCCACGGAGCGCCAGGCGGCGAAGCTCGCCGGTGAGGCGGGGGAGGCGCTGCGTACGGAGAGCCCGTTCGGGCGGGTGGGCACCGCCGAGGAGATCGCCGCGGCCGTGCACTTCCTCGCCTCCCCGGCCGCGGTCTGGGCCTCCGGGACGATCGTGGATCTCAACGGCGCGTCCTATCTGCGCACCTGAGGGCCCTGGTTGCGGATGCCGGACCCCGGCAGGGCGGCGCCCCGGGCCTCCGGCCGCGGAGCCCGGCCGCGCATCCGCGTCCCCCGCTGCGGACCCCGGCCGCGCACCCGCGACCCCCGCTGCGGACCCGTGCCTCCGGTTGCCCCGTAGCCGCGAGCGCGTCCCCGGCGGACCGCCGCCGACCGACGAGCCGGGCCGCGTACCCGTACCGGGGCCCGCTGACGCACCCTGAGCCCCCGACCCCCGTCGCGTACCCGCGATCCCGGCGGCCGCGGACCCGGAGCTTCGGCCGCGCGCGGTGCGCAGCCGGGGGCGGTGCGTGGCCGAGGGAGCTGCGGGCTCTCACACGCGGGTGCGTGGCCGGTTTCGCGGTCCCGATATGCGGGCGTGGCCGAGGGGCGCGGGTCCCGGCACGCGGGCGCGCGGCCCGGTGTCGCGGGTCCCGGTACGCGGGCGCGCGGCCGAGGAGGGGCGGGATTCGGTACGCGGGCGCGCGGCCCGGTGTCGCAGGTCCCGGTACGCGGGCGCGCGGCCGGTCTCGCGGGTCCCGGTACGCGGGCGCGCGGCCGAGGGGCGCGGGTCCCGGCACGCGGGCGCGCGGCCGGTGTCGCGGGTCCCGGTACGTGGCTGCGGGGCCGGTGTCGCAGGTCCCGGTACGCGGGCGCGTGGCCGAGGAGGGGCGGGTTTCGGTACGCGGACCGGGTCGGTTCCGGGGGCCGCGTACCCCCGTCTCCGCGCCCTCGGCCGGGTACCGCAGCCGGCCTACGCGCCCGAGAACCCGGCCCCGGGCGCCGCGCCCCCGGCCGCGCCGCACCAGTGACCGGCCGCCGTCCACCTCCGCCCCGAGTCCGTAGACGCGCTCCGCCCGAGTCCGCAGAGACGCGCGCACCCGCGGCCCAACGGGCCGCCCCTCAGCCCGAGACGAAGCAGAACTCGTTGCCCTCGGGGTCGGTCAGCACCTGGAAGTGGCCCCAGTCGTCGGTGACGATCCCGCCGGACCGGGTCGCGCCCAAGGCCACCGCCGCGTCGGAGGCGGCCGCCACGTCCCCGGCGTTCAGGTCCAGATGGAGCCGGTTCTTGGCGGCCTTGCCCTCCGGTACGGCCTGGAAGGCGATCCGGATGAAGTCCGGCGGATCGACGTACGACCAGTCGGGGGAGCGGTCCACCGGATCGCCGCCGAGCAGCGCCGCCCAGAAGCGGACCAGGGCCGCCGGGTCGGCGCAGTCGAACACGATTTCCTCGACCTTCGCGCGCAGAGCAGTCATGATCAGCAGCGTACGGCGCGGGCGAAGGCCTCCGCATCCCAGTCGCCGCCGAGCACCGGCGCCAGCCACTCCGGGGCCGCCGCGCGGAACGCCGCCGGGGCGAGCGCGCCCGCACCCGCGGGCACCGCCCCCAGCAGCGGGGCACCCGCGGCCACCGGCAGGTCCGTCATATTGCACCGCTCGGCCAGCCCCGGCCGCTCCGGCCAGCTCCCCACCACGACCCCGGCCTGGGCGATCCCGCGGGCCCGCAGCGCCTCGGCGGTCAGGGTCACCATGTTGAGCGTGCCGAGCGCGGCCGGCGCCACCACCAGGACCGGGGCGCCCAGCAGCGCGGCCGCGTCGGCGAGGGTGCCGCCGTCCGCGTCATAGCGGACCAGCAGCCCGCCCGCGCCCTCCACCAGCACCAGGTCGTACTCCTCCGCCAGCTTCCGGGCCGCCTCCGCCACCTCGGCCGGGCCCACCGGCGCCATGCCCGCCCGGCGCGCGGCCGTCTCCGGGGCCAACGGCTCCGGGAACCGGGCCAGTTCGACCGGGGTGACACCGGGCCCAGCCAGCCGGGCCACCTCGTCCGCGTCACCCGGCACACCCGGCTCGACGCCGGTCTGCGCCGGCTTCAGCACCGCCACCGACCGCCCGGCCGCCCGGGCCGCCGCGGCGAGCGCCGCCGTGACCACGGTCTTGCCGATCTCGGTCCCGGTCCCGCTGACCACCATCACCGACATGGGTCCGTCCTTACTCTCTCTCAGCCCTGCCGGGCCGCCGCGCGGACCGCGCGGCAGATCCGGGCGAGGTCCTCGTCCTCCGTGACATACGGCGGCATCACATACACCAGGTCCCGGAACGGCCGCAGCCACACGCCCTCGCGCACCGCGGCCGCCGTCGCCGCCCGCATGTCCACCGGGTGGTCCAGCTGCACCACCCCGATCGCCCCCAGCACCCGTACATCCCGGACGCCGGGCAGTTCGGCGGCCGGGGCCAGGCCCTCGGCGAGCCCCGTCTCGATCCGCTTGACCTGCCCGGCCCAGTCACCGCCCAGCAGGAGGTCGATCGAGGCGCCCGCCACCGCGGCGGCCAGCGGGTTGGCCATGAAGGTCGGCCCGTGCGCCAGCACCGGGACCTCGCCGCGGGAGATGCCGTCCGCCACCCGGCTCGTGCAGACGGTGGCGGCCATGGTCAGGTAGCCGCCGGTCAGGGCCTTGCCCAGGCACATCACATCGGGGGCGACGGCCGCCTGCTCCGCGGCGAAGAGCGTGCCGGTGCGGCCGAAGCCGGTGGCGATCTCGTCGAACACCAGCAGGACGCCATACGCGTCGCAGGCCTCCCGCAGCACCCGCAAATAGGCCGGGTCGTGGAAGCGCATCCCGCCGGCGCCCTGCACCACCGGCTCCACGATCACCGCGGCCAGCTCGTCGGCGTGCCGCGCGATCGCCGCGCGCAGCCGCTCGGCGTACTCCTCCTCGTACCCCGCCGGCGGGGCGTCGGCGAAAAGCTGCCGGGGCAGCGCCCCGGACCAGAGCTGGTGCATTCCGCCGACCGGGTCGCACACCGACATCGGCTGCCAGGTGTCACCGTGGTAGCCGCCGCGCCAGGTCATCAGCCGCTGCTTGCCGGGGCGGCCGACCGAACGCCAGTACTGCAGGCACATCTTGATGGCGACCTCGACGGCGACGGAGCCCGAGTCGCTGAGGAAGACATGCCGCAGCGGCTCGGGGGTGATCTCCACCAGCCGGGCCGCCAGCCGCACGGCGGGCTCATGGGTGAGCCCGCCGAACATCACATGGCTCATCCGCTCCGACTGCTCCCGCAGCGCCGCGTCGAGCACCGGGTGGCGGTAGCCGTGGATGGCCGACCACCAGGACGACATCCCGTCGACCAGCTCCCGCCGGCCGTGCACCGGCTCGGCCAGCCGCAGCCGGACCCCGGAGGCGGAGGCCACCAGGAGGGGTTCCTCCCGGCCGGGCATCGGCCCGTAGGGGTGCCAGACATGGGCCCGGTCCAGTGCCAGCAGTTCCGGGCCGGTCAGCGGTGATTGCGGACCCCCGGGGCGCCCGGAGGCAGCCGGCTGATCGGCCAGCGGCTCAGGCATTGGGCGCGAGGTCCGTGCCGGCGCCCCGGCGGCGTACCGCCACCAGGTCCGTACGCGCCGCTCCGGCCGGTACGGACGCGGGGCGCGGCTCCTCCGCACCGGCGCCCGCCGCGACCGGCTCGGGCACCCCGGTCGGCTCCGGGGCGCAGAGCCCGCCGCCCGACGAACCGCAGCCGCCGCAGCCACCGCAGCCACGGTGCTCGGCACCGGCACCGGTGTCGGCCGCCGGGCCGCAGCCGCCGCCCGAAGAACCGCAGCCGCCGGCCGCCTGGGCCTCGTCGAGCACGGTCGAACGGTGCCGGGGGAGCGTGGTGGTACCGGCGCCCTCCACCTCGAAACCGGCGTCGGCGATCATCTCCAGGTCCGCCTTGCCCGCCTGGCCCTCACTGGTGAGGTAGTCGCCGAGGAAGATGGAGTTCGCCAGGTGCAGCGCCAGCGGCTGGAGGCTGCGCAGATGCACCTCGCGGCCGCCCGCCAGCCGTACCTCCACGTCCGGGCAGACGAAGCGGACCATGGCGAGGATCCGCAGCGCGCGCTGCGGCGTCAGGTTCCACTCCTTGGCCAGCGGCGTCCCCTCGAACGGGATGAGGAAGTTGACCGGGACCGAGTCCGGGTCCAGCTCGCGCAGCGCGTAGACCACGTCGACCAGGTCCTCGTCGCTCTCGCCCATGCCCGCGATCAGACCCGAGCAGGCCGACAGGCCCGCCGCGTGCGCCTTCTGCACGGTGTCCACGCGGTCCGCGTAGGTGTGCGTGGAGGTGATGGCCCCGTAGGTGCTCTCCGAGGTGTTGAGGTTGTGGTTGTACGCGTCGGCACCCGCCGACCGCAGCCGCTCGGCCTGCCCGTCCGACAGCAGCCCGAGGCAGGCGCACACCTCGATGTCCTCGTTGTCGTCCTTGATGGCCTGGATCGTCTTCGACACCCGGTCCACGTCCCGGTCGGTCGGGCCGCGCCCGCTCGCCACCAGGCACACCCGCTTCGCCCCGCCGGCGACCCCGGCGGCCGCGGCCTTGGAGGCGTCCTCCGGCTTCAGCCAGGTGTACTTGAGGATCTCCGCCTTCGAGCCGAGCCGCTGCGAGCAGTAGGAGCAGTCCTCGGGGCACAGTCCGGACTTGAGGTTGACCAGATAGTTCAGCTTCACCCGCCGGCCGAACCACTGCCGGCGCACCCTTCCGGCCGCCGCGACCACGTCCAGCAGCTCGTCGTCGGAGGTCGCCAGCACGGCGAGTGCTTCTTCGCGGGTCGGCAGCTCGCGCCGAAGCCCCTTGTCCACCAGCGTGTTCAGCAGGTCCATGGCTGTGATCCTGGCCTACGCCGCCCCACTCGGCCAAGGAGAAAGTGCACAAAGGAGCGGCCCCGCGGTGTGTGCATGGCCACACGCCGCTGCCGGTGCGGCCCGGCTAGGGTCTTGTGCACTGCCTACAAATCGGCCGCGCACTCTTCCGTGCGCATCGACGTGGGGCCGCGCCCTTCCACCCGAACGGGCGGTGCCCGTCCGCCCCGTACCGTCAGGGACCCGAAGATGACCGAGGCTCCGCCGCCGCCCACGACCGCCACCGTGCCCCGGGGGGCCACCATCTCGCCCATCCCGTCCCCTTCCCCGTCGACCGGCCCGGCTCGGGGCGCGTTCGACTGGACCGACGAGGAGGCCCGCCGGCGCGCCGCCGCCGGGCTGGTCCGGGCGGTACGGCCGCGTCCGGCCGACTCGGACCTGCTCGACCTGGCGAGCAACGACTACCTGGGCCTCACCCGTCACCCGGCCGTGACCGCGGCCGCCGCCGAGGCGGCGCACCGCTGGGGCGCCGGCTCCACCGGCTCCCGCCTGGTGACCGGGACCACCGAGCTGCACACCGAACTGGAACGCGAGCTCGCCGACTTCTGCGGCTTCGAGGCCGCTCTGGTCTTCTCCTCCGGGTACGCGGCCAATCTGGCCGTTCTCACCGCGCTGACCGCGCCCGGCTCGCTGCTGCTGTCGGACGCCGGGAACCACGCTTCCATCGTGGACGGCTGCCGACTCTCCCGCGCCCAGACGGAGGTGGTGGCGCACGCCGACCCGGAGGCGGCGGCCAAGGCACTGGGCCGGGAGCCGGGCCGCCGGGCGCTGCTGGTCACCGACGCGGTGTTCTCGGTGGACGGGGACGCCGCCCCGCTGGCCGCGCTGGCCCACGTGTGCCGGGAGCACGGGGCGGCGCTGGTCGCCGACGACGCCCACGGCCTCGGGGTGCTCGGCGAGGGCGGCCGCGGGAGCGCGTACGCCGCCGGACTGGCGGGGGCGGAGGACGTGGTCGCCACGCTCACCCTCTCCAAGTCGCTGGGCAGCCAGGGCGGTGCCGTCCTCGGCCCGGCCCGGGTGATCGCCCATCTGGTCAACGCCGCCCGGACCTTCATCTTCGACACCGGTCTGGCCCCCGCCGCGGCCGGGGCGGCGCTGGCCGCGCTGCGGCTGCTGCGCGCGGAGCCGGCGCTGGCGGGCCGGTCCCGTACGGTCGCCGCCGAGCTGTACGGACGGCTGACCGCGGCCGGTCTCACCGCCGCCCGGCCCGACGCCGCGGTGGTGTCGGTACGCGCCCCGTCACCGGAGACGGCGGTCCGCTGGGCCGCGGACTGCCGGGCCGCCGGGCTGGCCGTCGGCTGCTTCCGCCCGCCGTCGGTGCCGGACGGGATCTCCCGGCTGCGGCTCACCGCCCGGGCCGACCTGACGGCGGAGCAGATCGGTACCGCCGTCGGCACGGTCCTGCGTACCGCCCCGGACGCCACGCCCCGAGGGGCCTGACGGCGGTCGGCCGCCCGGAGGCGACGGCGCCGGAAAACGGCCCTGCGTAGCAGAGTTCACCGCTTTGAGCGACAGACTTGTGCGTATCTTGGGGGATCGTCCCCACCCGCTACGACAGAGGTGGCAGTGTGGCGCGAAACACATCCAGGACCGTGCCTCCCAGCGCGACCGGTCACGGTGGGAAAGGGACAGCCTCGCCATGGCAGACCATCAGGAAGCATCCGTCACCCTGGCGAGCGATCCCGCCACGGTGGCCACCGCCCGCAGATTCGCGGCGGGCGTGCTCGCCGAGTGGGGACTACCCGACGAGCACGACACCGCCGACACCGTGCGGCTGATCGTCTCCGAACTCGCCACCAACGCCGTCCAGCACACCTTCGGCCAGTCGCCGACCTACACGCTGCGGCTCCGTCTGGAACGAGACGAGCAGCTACGTGTCGGTGTGACCGACAGCCATCCGCGCCGACCGCAGCGGCTGCCCGCCGCGGTCCAGCAGGACAACGGCCGCGGGATGGTCATCATCCGCTGGCTGGCCAAGGAGAACGGGGGCCGGCTCTCCGTGGCGCCCACCCCGGACGGCGGCAAGACGGTGTGGGTGGCGCTGCCCTGGACGGTCACCGTCCAGACCTGACGGGGACCGCCGGAGGGGGCGGCGGTGACGGGTCAGCGCACCCGGCCGTACTTCACCGACTTCGACCAGATCTTCTCCAGTCGCACCACCGCGCCGGACTTCGGCGAGTGCCAGATCTTGTTGCTCCCCGCGTAGATGCCCACGTGGTAGACGCTGCCACCGCGGTGGAAGAACACCAGGTCGCCCTTTTGGCGGCTGGACTTGGCGAGGTGCCGGGTCTTGTTGTACTGCTGCTGCGCGGTCCGCGGCAGCGACTTGCCCGCCTTCTTGTACGCGTAGAGCGTCAGCCCGGAGCAGTCGAACCGGGACGGGCCCGTCGCTCCGTACGCGTAGGGGGCGCCCTTCTTGGCCGCGGCCGTCTTCAGCGCCTTGGAGGCGTGGGAGGTGGCGGCCTGGGCCTCCGGAGCGCCGCCGGGTGCCAGCAGCGGCCCGCTCACGGCGGCGAGGGTGAGTACCGAGACGGCGCCGGCCCGGGACAGCAGAGACGGGACATGAATCTGCGCGGTCATGCGCAACCCTTCGTCAGTCCGCCTGTGAAGGATGACCTGTCGGGTTCGGGCTAGACGAAGACGCCCGGCCGCTGACGCGGCTTCACCCCGAGGGCGACCGGCCCGACGAACGTCGGTGGGCCACCCGTACTGCCTGGGTCCTCCACTCCTGCCGATCCACTTCCTGTCGACCAGTCATCCGTGGCGGCGGCAGGACTCGGCGTCCGCCCGGACCGCCCCGCCGCGGTGGCGGGGGCTTGTCGTCGTCAGGGATCTTGACCCATCGACCGGCCGATTACCGAGCCCAAATGGTGTTTTGTGAGGCTACTCACGACTGGCCCGTTCAGGTGGACACGCCGGAAACGCGTCCTGGCGAGGCGACAGAAACACGCCGCCACACCCCGGTTCACCTGCGGCGCGACCGGGTCCGGCGAGTGCCTTCGAGGGGCCGTCCGCAACTCGCACCGCGGGGATTTCCCCCGGATGCCTGAGCCGAACGAGCGAGCGGTTTCCGGGCACCCGGCGGCCGTCCGGGCGAGACTCCACCGCGTCCGACCCACCCCCCTTCGTCCCGGATCGTTCCCTCCCCTCCTCGGCCTCTACGTAGGAGGGCCATCCGGAGCCTGAGGAACCGTCACCCGGCCCGCCCGCCGCTCGCCGTCCAGCACCCGCAGGGCGCGCGCCAGCGTCTCGGTGTGCACCTCGTTCTCCCCCCGCTCATGCATCAGCGCCACGGCGTCGCGCAGTTCCACCGCGCACCGCACCAGCGCCTGCGCGGCCCGCAGCGCGCCATAGGTGTGCGCGCACCGGGCCGGGTTGGCGCGGCCCAGCAGATCCACCGCGGCCAGCCAGCCGTCGATGTACGCGCCCTCCGCCCGGGTCATCGCGGGCAGCGGCGCCTCCTCGGCACGCACCGCAGCTCACCCGGCCCGACGGGTGGTCACCTGGTCCGCCAGTCCGTAGGCCACCGCCGCCTCGGCGTCCAGCACGGTGGTCCGGGAGAGGTCGGCGTCCACCCGGTCGCGGGGCCGGCCGGTGTGGTGCGCCAGCATCCCGGCCAGCTGCTCGCGCCGGCGCAGCACCTCGTCGGCGTGCCGTTCCAGGTCGGAGGGGTGCCCCCGCAGCGGCTCGGGCAACGCGGGCTCGCGCAGCACCACCCGGGCGCTGGGCAGGATCAGCCGCTTGCCGGGGGTGCCCGCGGCCAGGAGCAGAGCGGCGGTGGTGGCCGCCTGTCCCACGCAGACCGTCGCCACCTCGCAGCCGATGGCCCGCACCGTGTCGTACACGGCGGTCATGGCGTCCATCGGGCCGCCGGGGGAGTTGACGTAGAGCGACACCTCCTGATCGGGACCGGCGTACTCCAGGTACAGGAGCTGGGCGATGAGGTCCCCGGCGGCGGTGTCGTCGAGGAGGGTGCCCAGGGTGACGATCCGCCCGTCGAGGAGCGCGGAGTACGGATCGAGGGTGCGGAGGCCGTCACCGGTGCGCTCGGTGAACTCGGGCAGGACGTAGCGGGCGCCATAGGCGGCCGGCGGAACGGCCGGGCTGATCAACCGCGTCGTCTACGCCGGGGAGCGGGTGGTGGTCACGCGCCACGGCAAGCCGCTGGTCGCCCTGGTGTCCGCGGCGGACCTTGAGCGGCTGGAAGCCCTCGCGGAGGAGGATGCCGGGGAGGCGGAGGAGCAGGCGGTGCGGACCGTCTCGACTTTCGGCGACGCGGCTGCCGCGCCGGGGGCGGGGGAGCGGGGGCGGTTCGGTATCGCCGCCGAGCACCGCCCGGGCGGTGCCCCGCCGGGGCGGTAGGGCGCGCGACTGCGCGCCCCGGCGGAGACTCAGGTGACCGGGGCCCCGGTGGCCCGTATGATCATCGCCAAGGCGGGGTCGTAGCACAGAGGTAGTGCGCCGCGATGGCATCTCGGAGGACGCCGGTTCGAATCCGGTCGCCCCGCCCCCTTGTTCTCCCCGTGCCCCGGGTCCGTGATCGCGGACCCGGGGCACGGTGCTGCCCGCACGGCCGTGCGTCGGTCCGGCCGTATGCGCTCACGCACCCACCGGCCGCTGCGGCGTGTTGACCATGGGTCGGCAAAACTCCCGTTAACCTCCCGGAAAAACTTCTGCCCGAGTTTGAAATATCTCTCGGTCACACTCTTCTGCCAGGTCAACAGAGTGTTGAAGCCGGATAGGGTCCCGCTGCGCTCGGGGCCGTCCGGGCGGGAGACTGTGAGGTGAACCGTGCAACTGACCCCGCACGAGCAGGAACGCCTGCTCATCCATGTCGCCGCGGACGTGGCCGACAGGCGCCGGGCGCGCGGTGTGCGGCTCAACCACCCCGAGGCGGTGGCGCTGATCACCGCGCACATCCTGGAGGGCGCCCGGGACGGGCGGACCGTCTCCGAACTGATGTCCTCCGGGCGGAAGGTGCTCACCCGCGACGACGTCATGGACGGCATCCCGGAGATGATCCACGACGTCCAGGTGGAGGCCACCTTCCCGGACGGCACCAAGCTCGTCACCGTCCATGACCCGATCGTCTGACGGGCGGGGCGGGCCGATGATCCCCGGGGAGATCCTGTACGCGGACGAGCCGGTGCCCCTCAACGAGGGCCGCCCGGTCACCCGCCTCACCGTGCTCAACGCCGCCGACCGGCCCGTCCAGGTCGGCTCCCACTACCACTTCGCCGAGGTCAACCCGGGGTTGGAATTCGACCGTCCGGCCGCGCGCGGTCGGCGGCTGAACATCGCCGCGGGCACCGCGGTGCGCTTCGAACCCGGCATCCCGGTGGACGTTGAACTCGTCCCGCTGGCCGGCCGGCGCGTGGTGCCCGGGCTGCGCGGCGAGACCGGAGGCGCCCTCGATGACTGACATGAACGATATGAGGGACGTAAGCGGGATGGCTGAGCAGAACTCCGTGACGCCGGCCTCCCGGGCCTCCGCCGCCGTCTCCACGGTGCGGATCGCCCGCCCGGTCTACGCCGACCTGTTCGGGCCCACCACCGGCGACCGGATCCGGCTGGCCGACACCGATCTGCTGGTGGAGATCGAGGAGGACCGCTGCGGCGGGCCCGGTCGCTCCGGTGACGAGGCGGTGTTCGGCGGCGGCAAGGTGATCCGGGAGTCCATGGGGCAGGCCCGGACCACCCGGGCCGAGGGCGCCCCGGACACCGTGATCACCGGCGCCGTGGTCATCGACCACTGGGGGATCGTCAAGGCCGACATCGGCATCCGGGACGGCCGGATCACCGGCATCGGCAAGGCCGGCAACCCCGACACCATGGACGGCGTCCACCCGGAGCTGGTCATCGGCCCGGAGACCGAGATCATCGCCGGCAACGGGAAGATCGTCACCGCCGGGGCCATCGACACCCATATCCACTTCATCTCGCCCACCGTCGTGGAGCAGGCCCTCACCTCGGGCATCACCACCCTGGTCGGCGGCGGCACCGGACCGGCCGAGGGCACCAAGGCCACCACCGTCACCCCCGGGCCCTGGCACCTGGCCCGGATGTTCGCCGCGCTGGAGGCCTACCCGGTCAACATCGGGCTGCTGGGCAAGGGCAACACCGTCTCGGCCGAGGCCATGCACTCCCAACTGCGCGGTGGGGCCCTCGGGTTCAAGATCCACGAGGACTGGGGGGCCACCCCGGCGGTGATCGACGCCTGTCTGCGGGTCTGCGAGGAGACCGGGGCGCAGCTCGCCATCCACACCGACACCCTCAACGAGGCCGGGTTCGTCGGCGACACCCTCGCCGCCATCGCGGGCCGCACCATCCACGCGTACCACACCGAGGGCGCCGGAGGTGGGCACGCGCCGGACATCATCACGGTGGTCTCCGAGCCGTACGTGCTGCCCAGCTCCACCAACCCGACCCGGCCGCACACCGTCAACACCCTCGAAGAGCATCTCGACATGCTGATGGTGTGCCACCACCTCAACCCGGCCGTCCCGGAGGACCTGGCCTTCGCCGAGTCCCGGATCCGGCCCTCCACCATCGCCGCCGAGGACGTGCTGCACGACCTGGGCGCCATCTCGATTATCTCCTCGGACTCCCAGGCGATGGGGCGGGTCGGCGAGGTGGTCCTGCGCACCTGGCAGACCGCCCATGTGATGAAGCGCCGCCGCGGCGCGCTGCCCGGGGACGGGCGGGCCGACAACCACCGGGTGCGCCGCTATGTCGCCAAGTACACGATCAACCCGGCGGTCGCCCAGGGCCTGGACCACCAGGTGGGCTCGGTCGAGCCGGGCAAGCTCGCCGACCTGGTCGTCTGGGACCCGGCCTTCTTCGGGGTGAAGCCGCAGACCGTCATCAAGGGCGGGCAGATCGCGTACGCGCAGATGGGCGACGCCAACGCCTCCATCCCGACGCCCCAACCGGTGCTGCCCCGGCCCATGTTCGGTGCCGTCGGCGCCGCCCCGGCCGGCAACTCGGTCAACTTCACCAGCGAGGCGGCGATCGCCGACGGGCTGCCCGAACGGCTCGGGCTCGGCAAGGAGTTCACCCCCATCCGCTCCACCCGCTCGGTTACCAAGGCGGACATGCGGGAGAACGACGCGCTGCCCCGGGTGGAGGTCGATCCCGATACCTTCACGGTGACCATCGACGGCGACCCCGTCGATCCGGCGCCGGCGGACGAACTGCCCATGGCTCAGCGCTACTTCCTCTTCTGAGCGCGGGCCCGGAGATGACTCGTTCCGCACTGCTGGTGCTCGCCGACGGACGGTTCCCCGCCGGCGGGCACGCCCACTCCGGCGGCGCCGAGGCGGCCGTCGCCGCGGGCCGGATCCGCGACGCCGCCACCCTGGAGGCGTTCTGCCGGGGCCGGCTGCACACCACCGGGCTGACCTCCGCCGCGCTGGCCGCCGCGGCGGCGCACGGCCACGATCCCGCGAAGCTCGACGAGGCCGCCGACGCCCGCACCCCCTCGCCCGCCCTGCGGGCCGCCGCCCGCAGACTGGGCCGGCAGCTGATGCGGGCCGCCCGCGCCGCCTGGCCCGGACCCGAACTCGACGCCCTGGCAGAGGCGTTCCCCCGGGGTGCCCACCAGCCGGTGGTGCTGGGCACTGCCGCCCGGTCCGCCGGGCTGGCACCGCTGGACGCCGGGTACGCCGTCGCCTACGAGACGGTCGGCGGGCCCGCCACGGCGGTGGTGCGGCTGCTCGGCCTGGACCCGTTCCAAGCGACCGCGGTGCTCGCCCGGCTGGCACCCGAGATGGACGCGGTGGCCGAGCGGGCCGCCGCGGCCGCCCGGGGCTCGGTGGACGAGCTGCCGGCCGCCTCCGCCCCGCTGCTGGACATCACCGCCGAGGCGCACGCCGGCTGGCCGGTCCGCCTCTTCGCCTCCTGAGCCCCCGGCCTTCACACCTTCACGACTTCACGCATTCACCCGCAAGGAGAGACCCGTATGCATCTGCACCACTCCCATGACGCCCCCGCCGCCGTCAGCGCCGACGCCCACCGCCCCGACGGCAGCCGCCGGGCGCTGCGGATCGGGCTCGGCGGCCCGGTCGGCTCGGGGAAGACCGCCACCGTCGCCGCCCTCTGCCGCGAACTGCGCGACCGGCTGTCGCTGGCGGTCGTCACCAACGACATCTACACCCGCGAGGACGCCGAGTTCCTGCTGCGCAACGCGGTGCTGCCGCCCGAGCGGATCCAGGCCGTGGAGACCGGTGCCTGCCCGCACACCGCCATCCGCGACGACATCTCCGCCAACCTGGAGGCGGTCGAGGACCTGGAGGACGCCGTCGGCCCGCTCGATCTGATCCTGGTGGAGTCCGGCGGCGACAACCTCACCGCCACCTTCTCCAAGGGGCTGGTGGACGCGCAGATCTTTGTCATCGACGTGGCCGGCGGGGACGACATCCCGCGCAAGGGCGGCCCCGGGGTGACCACGGCCGACCTGCTCATCGTCAACAAGACCGACCTCGCCCCGTATGTCGGCTCCGATCTGGAGCGGATGGCCCGGGACGCCAAGGAGCAGCGCGGCGACCTGCCGGTGCTCTTCACCTCGCTGACCGGCCCGCAGGGGGTGGCGCCGGTCGCCGACTGGGTACGCGAACAGCTCGCCGCGTGGACCGGATGAGCGCCGCCGTCCAGCCCGAGGCGCCGGCCGGGGTACGGGCCACGGCCCGGATCGCGGCCGCCGCGGACGGCTCGCTGCCGCTGCTCGCCGGGGACGGCCCGCTGGCGCTGCGGCGCACCCGGGCCACCCGGGCGGGCAGCCGGGTGACCGTGGTGGGGGCGATGACCGCCCCGCTCGGCGGCGACCGGCTGGCCATCGAGACGGAGGTACGCGACGGGGCCCGGCTCACCGTGGACTCGGCCGCGGCGACCGTCGCCCTGCCCGGCCGCGACCCGGGCGCCGAGGCCCACTACGACGTCCGGCTACGGGTCGGGGAGGACGCGGAACTGCGCTGGCTGCCCGAGCAGTTGGTGTGCGCCCAGGGCTCGCGGCTGCGGATGCGCACCCGGGTCGAGCTGGCGCCCACCGCCCGGCTGGTGCTGCGCGAGGAGCAGGTGCTGGGCCGGTACGGCGAGGAGCCCGGCACCCTCGCCACCCGCCTCACCGTCCACCGTGCCGGACGCCCCCTGCTGGACCAGGAACTGCACTTCGGTCCGGGGGCGCCGGGCGGTTGGGACGGCGGGGCGGTGCTGGCGGGGCACCGGGCCGTGGGACAACTCCTCGTGGTGGACCGGTGCTTCGGCACCGATCCGGTCGAGCCGCGGATGCTGGGGGAGAGCGCCTGTCTCGTCCCACTGGCCGGGCCCGGGGTGCTGGTCACCGCCGTCGCCCCGGACGCGCTGCTGCTGCGGCGCACCCTGGACGCGGCGCTGGAAGCGCTGGAGCGCCGGTCAGCCGCCGACGTACCAGCTCATGCCGCCGTTCGATGAGGCGATCGCGATGAGCACGATGAAGAGGACGACATCGATGATGCCGAGCACGATCGACGCCTTGGCCATCCCGCTGCCGCCCTTGCCGGCCTTGGCCTGGCGGAGGCCCACCGCGCCGAAGATGATCGCCAGCGGCCCGAGGATGATGTTGGCGAAGAAGATACCGACGATGCCGCAGACGAGACCGGCGATGGCGAGTCCGTTCGTACCGGAACGCGCCTGCCCGTGGGTGCCGCTGGTGCCGTAACCGGCCATGTGAACTCTCCCTGCTCGACGGGAACTTGTGAAAGCCCGTGTTGCCGGATGTGACGGGCTCATGCCTGCCGTAAGGAAGTTCCGCGAAAATGGCAAGGGCGGTATCCGGCCGGGTGACCGGAATGCACCCTTC
This sequence comes from Streptomyces sp. NPDC046887, assembly GCF_040644755.1. Lineage (NCBI taxonomy): Bacteria > Bacillati > Actinomycetota > Actinomycetes > Kitasatosporales > Streptomycetaceae > Streptomyces > Streptomyces sp. NPDC046887. The sequence goes on along the minus strand of NZ_JBEYXH010000034.1, from coordinate 63,280 downwards.
CGGACCCTAGACCACTGACCTTGGGGCCCCGGGCCCCGGCCCTTGGCTTGCCGGGACCTGGGCGCGGACCCCGGCCCCAGCGCGGCGAGCGCCGTGGCCGGGACCGCCTCCGGGCCGGCCGTCCCCGGCTCAGCGATGCCCGTGGCCGGGGCCCGGGAGGCGCCGGTGCGGTCGGTGCGGCCGCTCCCGTTCGACGGCCTCGGCGGCCCGCTGCTTGACCACGCCCGCGTACTCGTCCACGTACTCCTGGCCGGAGAGGGCCAGGATCCGGTACATGATCTCGTCGGTCACCGCTCGCAGCACCGCCTTGTCGCCCTCCATCCCGGCGTAGCGGGAGAAGTCCAGCGGCTCGCCGAACCGGATGGTCACCCGCCGGATCTTCGGCAGCCGGCGGCCCGGCGGCTGGATCTCGAAGGTGCCGACCATCGCGCAGGGCACCACCGGCACCCCGGCCGTCAGCGCCATCACCGCCACGCCCACCTTGCCCTTGTAGAGCCGCCCGTCGTGCGAGCGGGTGCCCTCCGGGTAGATGCCCAGCAGCTCGTCCCGCGCCAGCACCCCCAGGCCCTCCCGGATCGCCGCCCTTCCGGCCTCCTTGCCGGACCGGTCGACCGGGATCTGCCCGGCGCTGCGGAAGAACGCGGCGGTGAGCCGTCCCTTGATCCCGGACCCGGTGAAGTACTCCCGCTTGGCCAGGAAGGTGATCCGGCGGGACAGGATGGCCGGCATCAGGAAGTGGTCCGAGAAGGACAGGTGGTTGCCGGCGACGATCGCCGCGCCGCTCCCGGGGACATGCTCCAGGCCCTCGGTCCGGGGCCGGAACAGCAGCCGCAGCAGCGGCCCGAGCAGTACGTGCTTCAGCAACTGGTAGAACACGGACGGCTCCTCGCTCTGCCGGGCGGGCGACCGGGTCGCGGTCGCACACTCCGGCGTTCGACGCCTCGGGGCGGGGGAGCGGGGCGCGCACGGGTCCCGCCGCGCGCGGCCGCCTCGGCGGCCCGCTGCCGCCACCTCCGCTCGGTCACGGGCACGGGCTCACGGACCGTCCCCTGGGATTGCCGATTCCCCGGTGAGCCTCCGTCCAGTCTGCTCCCCGCGCACCGGCCCGTCCATCCGCCCGCGCCCGCGCTCTCCGTCCGGCGGGGAAGGCACGGCGATGGCGCCGATCACGTCGTCGCCCGGCCGCCGCGGGGGCCCGGCCGGGCATGTTCCGCCCGACGGGTCCCCGCGGCAGTGCGGGGGCTCAGCAGCCCGTGCGGTTGTAGTTCCAGAAGGCGGCCCTGGTCTGCGCTCCGGCGATCCCGTCGACCGCTCCGGCGTTCTCGCCGACGGCGTTCAGAAACCTCTGCAGCGCCCTGATCGTGTTGGGGCCGACGGCCCCGTCCACGGTGCCGGCGTTGTGGCCCCAGGCGTTGAGCATCCGCTGGGCCGCCTTCCAGCTGTTGGTGCCCAGCTGTCCGTCGACGGTGCCCGCGTCGAAGCCCCAGGCGTTCAGGCAGAGCTGCCAGTTCCTGGCCCGGGCGTCGTCCAGGCCGAGGTTGTTCACCGCGAGGGCGACGCGAGGGCTGCCGGCCGCGGGCTTCGCGGCGTGCAGCGGGGCCGCGAGGCTCGTACTCGCGCCCGCGAGGCTCCCGGCGGAGATCCCGACGATGGCTGCTGTGGTGACGAGTGACCTCGCCAGAGAAGATCGCATGCGTTCCTCTTTCCGAACGGATTTCGCGGAGCGGGTGACGCGACGGCCGTCACCGGACATCCGCACCCGTTCGAGGATCGCCGGGACAGTTCGGCCGAAGCCAGTACATATTCGGTCTCGTGCCATCGCCGTCCCGTACCGGCCAGGGCCGAGTCCAGCGCTCGGTGGGCCCGCGGGCGGGATCGATTCTCTTACCGCATCAAGGTCCGCTATGCAAGTGCTTGTTGCGGCATCCTGTGCGGCTGCGCAAGAGTTGCCCCAAGGACATTCTCCCGGTGGCCGGACGAGCACCGGCCGGGGCGCCACCGCGGTGGTGGAGAGGGCGACAGGAGCGGCTCACCAGCATGTACGAGGACGAGCGGGGCGCCCCGGTCGGCGGGACGGAGGGCCGGGCCTTCGTCGTACGGGTACCGGCCGAAGCCGACCACGATCGCGCGCCCGAGCTGGAGACGGCGCTCGGCGTGGCCCTGGAGCAGCAGGCCGAGCGCACCGTGGTGGACCTGTCGGGCACCGACTTCGCCGACTCGACCCTGCTGCATGTGCTGCTCGCAGCCCAGCGCGCGCACCGCGGCCAGGGGCGGCCGATGGTGGTGGCCGGGCCCTTCAGCCGCAGCGTGCACCGGCTCTTCGAGGTCACCGGTACGGCCGGCTTCTTCGACCTGGCCGAGACCGCGGGCGCCGCCACGTGCACCGGCGGGCCCCGCGACCCGTGACCCGCCGGCCCGCCCCTACGCCTCCGGGTCGCGGTCGGAGCCCGGCCAGAGGTACGGCAGGTCGTCCGGCACCCCGGGGAACCGCTCCCCGTAGAAGCCCGGGTCCTTGCGCAGCAGTTGGGAGCGGTGGCTGCGGTGGAAGGACGGCAGCCCGAGCCACGGCGGCAGCTCGCCGTCCTCCGCCAGCCGGTCCTGGTCCCGTACGCCCTGGTCGGCCGTACCCCGCTCCTCCCGCCAGCGGGCGAAGCCCTCTCGCAGCATCGCCGCGCAGGTGTCCGCCCGCCCGGCCGCCGTCCACACCGCGCACACCTCCAGGCCGTAGCGCACCAGCGCCTCCTCATAGCCCCGCCACATCCGCACCGCCGGATGGCGGCGCCAGCCGTAGCCGGGCACGGTCAGCCCCCGGAACACCTGCACCGCCTCCACGCGCTGCTTGCCCAGTCGCCGCGGATCCAGGGCCTCGGCCGACTCGGTGAACCCCGGAAAGGGGAGAAAGGTCTGCATAAGCCCCATCCCTACCCCGCCCGCTACCGGAACCCCGTACCGGTACGGCCGGGTGTGCACGGCCAACGGGGGCACAAGCAGGGCATGACCACTCCCAAGACCAGCGTCCTGGTCCTCGACTGCGCCGAGCCCGAGGATCTCGCCTACTTCTACGCCAAGCTGCTGGACGCCACCGTGCACCGCGGCGCCGACCCCGACTTCGTCGAGGTCATCGGGCAGGACGGCAACCGCATCGCCATCCGCCGCGACCACGGCTACGCCCCGCCGAGCTGGCCCCGCCCCGACGACTCCCAACAGGCCCATCTGCACATCCTGGTGGCCGAGGAGGACATGGACGAGGCGGAACGCGAGGCGGTGAGCCTGGGCGCCCGCCCCATCGAGACCCGGGGCAACTCCGGCCCGCGTGATGTCCGCACCTATGCCGACCCGGCCGGCCACTCCTTCGTCCTGGCCGCACGGGAGGGCCGCAGCGGCGACTGACGGGCCCTCGGGAGGACCGGTGCACCCGCCCGCGGGGATACGAGGAGCGGGGTGAAGCACCAGGTGACGGGCGTTTCCGCAGAGGCGGAGGCGCCCGTCGGTCGTTTCCCCGGCGGCCCCACGGGACGCCCGGCTTTTGTGAACGGAAGGTTACTCATGCGTTCCGCACGGTTGGTTGCTGACGTGTGTGACTGTTGGCCCACCTCCGCCGGATGACATCGTCTTACTCGTCAGCACAACGGCGCGAACGGGCCTCGGCCCCAAGGCGCCGGAGTGCGGCAGCCGGACCGTGCGCGTACCGCCGACCGAGGGAGTGGATGGATGTGATCAAGGGATACGCCGCCTTCTGCGACGCGGACCGTCACTTCTACGACGCTCCCCACCGGCTCGCCACCGACCCGGCCGCGAACGGCACTTCGGGTGCCGAGGCCACCGCCGCGGACCGCCGCGGCGCCCAGTACGAGGCGGCGCTCGCCCCGGTCCCCGAGGGCTGGCAGCGCCACCGCAGCGGCGACTGGCTGGCACTGCGCCCGGTCGACTGCGCGCTCCCCGCCCAGGGCTGGAAGATCCATGTCTCGGCCTGCCTCGGCAACGCCGAGTCGATCCTGGCCCGGGTCGCCGGCTACTGCCAGGAGCGCCGCATCGCCTACAAGTTCGTGCCCAGCCGCTATCTGCTGCACAACCGCAACGCCAAGTACGCCGACCGGGCCGCCAGCGGCAAGTTCATCACCGTCTACCCGGCCGACGACGACAGCTGCGGGCGGATAGCCGACGACCTCGCCGCGCTGCTGGACGGCGAGCCCGGCCCGTACATCCTCAGCGATCTGCGCTGGGGCGCCGGACCGGTGCACGTCCGCTACGGCAGCTTCACCCGCCGCCACTGCTACGACGACCAGGGCGAACTGCGCCCCGCCGTGCAGCGCCCCGACGGGCGGCTCGTCCCCGACCTGCGCGGTCCCGTCTTCCAGATACCGGACTGGGTCCAGCCGCCGGCCTTCCTCGCCCCGCACCTGGACGCCCGCACCGCGGTCACCGTCACCGAACTGCCGTACACCGTCGAGAGCGCCCTGCACTTCTCCAACGGCGGTGGCGTGTACGTCGGCCGGGACCGGACCACCGGGGAGAAGGTCGTCCTCAAGGAGGCCCGGCCGCACGCCGGACTGGCCGCCGACGGCGCCGACGCGGTCGCCCGGCTGCGGCGCGAACAGACCGCGCTGGAACGGCTGTCGGGGCTCGGCTGCACCCCCGAGGTGCGCGGCACCTTCACCGTGGGCGACCACCACTTCCTGGCGATGGAGTTCCTGGAGGGCAAGCCCCTCAACACCTTCTTCGCCCGGCGCCATCCGCTCATCGAGGCCGACCCGAGCCCTGAGACGCTCGCCGACTACACCGAATGGGCCCTGCGCATCTACCGGTTGGTGGAGGAGGCGGTGCACGCGGTGCACGCCCGCGGGGTGGTCTTCAACGACCTGCACCTGTTCAACATCATGGTCGCCGAGGACGAGCAGTCCGTCTCCCTCCTGGACTTCGAGGCCGCCGCCCATATCGACGAGGGCCGCCGGCAGACCGTCGCCAACCCCGGCTTCGTCGCCCCCGCCGACCGGCGCGGCTTCGACGTGGACCGCTACGCCCTGGCCTGCCTCAGGCTCGCCCTCTTCCTGCCGCTGACCAGCCTGCTTCCACTGGACCTCACCAAGGCCCGGCATCTGGCCGACATCGCCGCCGAGCAGTTCCCGGTGGACCGCGCCTTCCTGGACGAGGCGGTCGCCGAGATCACCCGCGGCGCACCCGACCGCACGGACGGACCGTATCTGCCCGTCCAGCCCGGCGACTGGCCGCGCAGCCGCGACTCGATGGTCCGGGCCGTGCACGCCTCCGCCACACCCGAACGCGAGGACCGGTTCTTCCCCGGCGACATCGCCCAGTTCGCCGCCGCCGGCGGCGGGTTGACCTTCGGCTACGGCACCGCCGGCATCCTCTACGCACTCGCCGAGACCGGGGCGCCCCCGCACCTGGACGCCGAGGAGTGGCTGCTGCGCCGCACCAAGGAGCCGGAGTCCGGCACCCCGGTCGGCTTCTACGACGGACTGGCCGGCGTCGCCTGGACCCTGGACCGCCTCGGCCACCCCGAACAGGCCCTGGAACTGGCCGAGTCGGCCCAGGCCCGGCCCTGGCAGGACATCGCCCCCGACCTGCACAGCGGGTTGGCCGGGCTCGGCCTCGCCCTGGACTCCCTGGCCGCCTCCACCGGCACCCCGGCCCTGCACGGTGCCGCCCTGCGCTGCGCCGAACTGGTCGCCGCCGCCATCCCCGGCATCAACCGCGCCGGGCTGCTGTACGGAGCCTCCGGCCCGGCCCTGCTCTTCCTCCGGCTGTACGAGCGCACCGGCGACCCCGCCCTGCTCGACCGGGCCGCCGACGCCCTGCGGCGCGACCTCGCCCGCTGCGTCACCAGCGCCTCGGGAACCCTCCAGGTGGACGAGGGCTGGCGGACCATGCCGTACCTCGGAGCCGGCAGCGTCGGCATCGGCATGGTGCTGGACGACTACCTCGCCCACCGCGAGGACCCCGACTTCGAGCGGGCCCGCCGGGAGATCGTGCAGGCCGCCCAGGCCACCTTCTACGCCCAGCCCGGGCTGTTCCGGGGCGCGGCCGGCATGGTGCTCCACCTCAGCCGGACCACCGCGCCCGGCCCCGGCACCGCCCCCGAGGACATCCGGCGCCAGATCGACGCCCTCGCCCGGCACGCCGTGCCCTACCGAGGCGAACTGGCCTTCCCCGGCGAGCAGATGATGCGGCTCTCCATGGACCTCGCCACCGGCACCGCCGGCTGCCTGCTCGCCCTCGGCAGCGCCGCCTCCTCCGGAGACGTGCACCTGCCGTTCCTCCCGCCGCCTCAGCGGCGCCCACAGACCGGTCCCCGCCAGGGATCGTGAAAAAAGCACCACCAGCACCACAACCGCACTCTGTCCCCATGATCGAAAGGAAAAGACGATGACGCTTCTCGACCTGCAGTCGATGGAGACCCCCAAGGACGAGGCCACCGGCGACGTCGCCACCGGCAGCCGCGCCAGCCTGCTGCTCTGCGGTGACAGCAGCCTCTCCGTCACCACCTGTAACTGACGCTCCGGCCGGCCGCGCGGTGCCGACACCGTGCGGCCGGTCCCGGACACCGATCCCGGGCGGCCCTCGTGGCCGCCCGGGCTCTCCGGTCGGCCGCCTCCGCCTGCGGCCGGCGCGGCGGCCCGTACCGTGCCCGGCTCACCGGGCCGGCGCGGGCCGTATCCGCGTCCCGGGCACCACCACCAGGAGGGCACCGCCGCGATGACCACTGCGCCGGCCAAGGGCGCCGGCCCGGCCCCGGCGGCCGAGACGGTCCCGGACGCCGAGACGGTCCCGGACGCCGACTCCACGGCCGCCGGCGACCGCGAGCTGCGCGGCGCGCTGCGCCACAGCGGTGGACGCGCCGCGGTCATCCTGCTCTGCTCCCTCGCCTCCGCCGCGGCCTCCCTCGCCGAGCCCGCCGTGCTCGGCCGCAGCCTGGACCTGCTGCTGAGCCGCGACCCGGACGCCACCCGCTGGGTCGCGCTCTGCGCCGCGCTCATCGTGGCCGAGGTGCTCTTCGACGCGGCCACCGCCCTGCTGAACGGCACCGTGGGCGCCCGCTCCACCGCCTGGCTGCGGACCCGGGCGCTCGACCGGCTGCTCGGCGCCGACCCGGGCCGCGCCACCGCCCGCTTCGCCCCCGGCGACCTGGCCACCCGGCTGACCGCCAACGCCACCGAGGCCGGCACCGTCCCGGCCGCCGCCGCGGGCGCGCTGGCCGCCGTACTCCCGCCGCTCGGCGCCCTGGTGGCCCTGGTGCTGATCGACCCGTGGACCGCCGCCGCGTTCCTGCTCGGCGTCCCCCTGCTGATCCTGCTGCTCCGGGCGTTCGCCCGCTCCTCCTCCCAGGCGGTGGGCCGCTACCAGCATGTCCAGGCCGCCATCGCCGACCGGCTCGCCGAGGTGCTGGACGGCGCCTCCACCGTCGCCGCCGCCTCCACCGCCGCACGCGAACGGCGCCGGATCCTCGCCGACCTGCCCCTCCTCGGCGCCGAGGGCCGGGCCATGTGGCTGGTCTACGGACAGGCCGTCGCCCGCAGCGGGGTGCTGATGCCGCTGCTGGTCTGCCTGGTGCTGGCCGTCGGCGGCATCCGGCTGGCCGCCGGGCACCTGGGCGTCGGCGAACTGGTCGCCGCCTCCCGGTACGCCGCGCTGGCCGCAGGCATCGGCGCGGTGGCCGCCGTCCTGGCCACCCTGGTACGGGGCCGGGCCGCCGCCCGCCGCACCGCCGGACCCGCCACCCTGCCCCCGGTCGCCCACGGCCCGCTGACCCTGCCCGCCGACGGGCCCGGCACCCTGGAACTGCGCGGGGTCGCCGTGGTCCGGGACGGCCACCGGGTCCTGGACGCCCTCACCCTCACCGTGCCCGGCGGGGCCACCGCGGCGGTCGTCGGCCGCTCCGGCTCCGGCAAGTCGCTGCTGGCCGCGGTCGCGGGCCGGCTCACCGACCCCGACGAGGGCCGCGTGCTGCTCGACGGGGTGCCCCTGGACCGGCTCACCGAGGGGGAGTTGCGCCGCGAGGTCGGCCACGCCTTCGCCCGGCCCGCGCTCTTCGGGCCCACCGTCGCCGACGCCATCGCCTTCGGCGCCGAGCGGCCCGCTCCGGAGGCGGTACGGGCCGCCGCCCGCGCGGCCGGCGCCGACGGCTTCGTCCAGCGGCTCCCGTACGGCTACGACACCCTCCTCGCCGACGCCCCGCTCTCCGGCGGCGAACGCCAACGCCTCGGCCTGGCCCGGGCGTTCGCCCACGCCGGACGGCTGCTGGTGCTGGACGACGCCATGTCCGGCCTGGACACCGTCACCCAGCGGGAGGTGGAACGCGCACTCGCCCGCGAGGTCCGCCCCGGCACCCGGCTGGTCATCGCCCACCGGCTCTCCACCGCGATCGGCGCCGATCTGGTGGTCTGGCTGGACGGCGGCAGGATACGCGCCACCGGACCGCACCGGCAGCTCTGGCGGGACCCCGACTACCGGGCCGTCTTCACCGGAGCCGACCACGACACCCAAGGACCGACCCCGTGACCGCGTCCGGTGAGCGGGGCGCCCTGGGCCGGGTGCTGCCCGAGGGCCGCCGCTTCCTGCGTGGACGCCGCCGGGTGCTGCTCGCGCTCTCCGGCTGGTCCCTGCTGGAGGCGGCGCAGACCTTCCTCGGCGGCTACGGCGTCGCCCGGGCGCTCGACGACGGCTTCCTGGCCGGCCGTACCGGCACCGGACTGCTCTGGCTCGCGGTGGCGGCGGCCGCCGTGCTGCTCGGCGGGCTCGCCGTCCGGGGGGTCTTCACCGGGCTGGCCGGGCTGGTCGAACCGCTCCGGGACGGACTGGTGCGCCGCGCGGTGGACCAGGCCCTCGGCGCCGCCCTCGCCGACCCGGCGCGCGCCGGCGCGACCGCCGCGGTCTCCCGGCTCACCCACCAGACCGAGATCGCCCGGGACAGCTTCGCCGGACTGGTGCTGACCGCCCGCTCGTTCGTCTTCACCACGGCCGGCGCGCTGCTCGGCATGGCCTCGCTGGCGCCGGCGCTGCTGCTGGTCGTGGTGCCCCCGCTGCTGGCCGGGCTGGCGCTGTTCGCCGCCACCTTCCCGCCGATGGCCGCCGCCCAGCGGGCCTATCTGGACGCCGACGAGGCGCTGTCCGCGCGGGTCGGGGCGATCGGTGCGGGGCTGCGCGATGTGGCGGCGAGCGGCGCCGGGGCGCGGGTGGCCGCCGGCACCGGAGAGCTGATCGCCGCCGAGGCCCGGCTCTCCCGGGCGCTGGCCCGCTGGGCGGCGGTACGGGCGCTGGCGCTCGGCGCCGCCGGTCGGCTGCCGGTGGTGGCGCTGCTGCTGGCCACGCCCTGGCTGCTGGACGGCGGGATGACCGCGGGCGCGCTGCTGGGCGCGCTCACCTATCTGGTGCAGGCCTTGCTGCCCGCGCTGCACGAGCTGATGACCGCCTTCGGCACTGCGGGCACCCGGCTGCTGGTCGTCCTGGACCGCTTCACCCGCCGCCCCGACGAACCCGCGCCCGCCCCGGTGACGGCCCCCGTCCCCGTCCCCGTACCGCCGTCCCCGGCCCTGGTGCCCGCTCCGGCCGTCCGGGCGCCCGCCGCCGAGCTGCGCGGGGTCACCTTCGCGTACGGGCCGGGGGCCCGCCCCGTACTGGCCGGGCTGGACCTCACGGTGGCGGAGGGTGAGCACCTGGCGGTCGTCGGACCGAGCGGCATCGGCAAGTCCACCCTCACCGCCCTGCTCGCCGGGACGCTCGCCCCCGACCGGGGCACCGTACGGGTCGCCGGCGCCCCGGCCGGGGCGGACGGACCGCCGCACCCGGAGCTGCGCCGTGCCCTCCTGCCCCAGCAGGCGTACGTGTTCACCGGCACCGTCCGCGAGAACCTCCGCTACCTCCGGCCCGAGGCGAGCCCGGCCGAGGTCGCCGCGGCCGTCCGGGCCCTGGACCTCGGTGAGCTGGTCCGGCGGCTCGGCGGGCTGGACGCGGTCCTCGACCCGCGCCGCCTCTCCGCGGGCGAGCGCCAGCGGCTGGCCCTGGGCCGCGCCCATCTCTCCCCGGCCCCGCTGCTGCTGCTGGACGAGGCCACCTGCCATCTCGATCCGGACACCGAGGAGCGGGCCGAACGGGCGCTCGCCGCCCGCCCCGGCACCCTGGTGGTGGTCGCCCACCGCATCAGCTCCGCCGTACGGGCCGACCGGGTCCTGGTGCTGGACGGCGACCGGGCCCGGTGCGCCCCGCACCGCGAACTCCTCGACCGCTCGGAGCTGTACCGCGATCTGGTCGGCCGCTGGGGGCCCGAGGACCCGCCGGCGCCGCACCGGCCCCGGGGTACGTCCACCACCGCGGAGCGCCCCCGGGACCCGGAGGTCACACCCAGCCGGCGCCCTGGGTGATCCTTATGGCGTCGATGCGGTTGCGGGCCCCCACCTTCCGCGTCGCCGACGCCATGTAGTTGCGCACCGTCCCGTTGGACAGATGCAGCCCGCGCGCTATCTCCGCTATGGACTCGCCCTCGGCGGCCCGCGCCAGCACGCTCAGCTCCCGCGCGGTCAGCGGCATCCGGGAGGCCTCCAGAAAGCCGAAAGCGAGCGATTCGTCCACGAACCGCTCGCCCGCCGCCACCTTGGTGATGCCTCTGACCAGCCGCTGCGGGGAGCCGTGCTTGTCCACGAACCCCAGCGCCCGGGCCTCGAAGGCTCTCCGCAGCGCCCCGGGCCGTCCCGCCGACGCCAGCACCAGCAGCCCGGCGCGCGGCACCGGACACGCCTCGCCGTCTCTCTCGCCGCCCTCCAGCAGCACCGCGGTACCCGGACAGTCCAGGTCCACCACACAGACGTCCGGCCGTAACGCGCCGACGTACCGCCGGGCCGACCGCCAGCCGGCGGAGCTCACCTCGAACGAGCCCTCCGTCTTCAGCAGCGCCGCCAGCGCGGAGCGCATCAGGCTGACGCTGTGCAGCACGAGCACCCTCGTCATGGCCATCCCCTCCCGGTCGTCAACCCGGCGCGTGATCACTCCGGGCATCCGTATGGTCACCCATGCGACTGCCCAGGGTGGCCGGAACGGAACCTCCCGCCGCCGTGTATCGCGGCATGTGTCGGTAGCAGCTATGCGACCCCTGCGCCCTACGTGCATCAACCGCGCCCGCGTGTGCCGCGCGCAACTGCCGCGTACACGCGCCGGGAGCTGGTAAAGGCGTTCCCGCGGGTGCGCACGCCGTCCGTACGCCGTCCGTGGGATATGCCGGGGCGGGCCGGTGGGCCGTACGCGGGACGCTGCGGCGCGCCACGCCCGGACCCGCGCGACCGCGGGTACCGCTGTTCCTGCCGGCCACCCCCGGCTGCCCGGCCCCCGCACCCCACCGGACGGGCCGGGTCCCACGACAGACTCCCGGGAGTACGAGATGACCCTCCGTACCATCGCCGCCGCGGCCGCCGCGGCCGCCCTGCTCAGCTGCGCCGCGGCCCTCCCCGCGCACGCCGACACCGACCCCGTGGACCTTTCGGCCCAGCCCGGGGCCACGGCCGAGGCCGCCCCCGAGGGGCTGTTCCTCACCGTCTCCGGCTCGGGCGACAGCTGGATCCGCGGCGTACGGCTGAGCTGCGCCCCGGTGCCCTCGGGCCCGCACCCCGAGGCCAAGGCCGCCTGCGCCGCCCTGGACACCGCGCGCGGAAACCTGGACAAGCTGAGCGGCGAGGAACGCCCCTGTACCAAGCGGTTCGACCCGGTCACCGTCCGCGCGGCGGGGGAGTGGCGCGGACTGCCCGTCGACTGGCGGAAGTCCTACGGCAACGCCTGTCAGATGCAGACCGCCACCGGGGCGCTCTTCCGTTTCTGACACACCTCAACGGTCCGGTGGCGAAGACCGCTACCGGACCACATCAGCCACCAGGAAGCCGTCAGGCGTCCCGGATGGCCGCCACCCCGATCGTCACCAGGCCCAGCACCACCCAGCCGAACCACAGCCAGCCGTTGCTGCCGAGCGCCACCGTGTACGCCGTGGTGAGCACCAGCACCCCGACGGTCAGCACACTCATCGTCTTCGTGGAACCGGACATACGGGCTCTCCTCCCGGCCGCGACCACTCCTCCATGGTCACCCGGACGGCCGCCTCCGCGCCACCGTCCGGACAGCCGGATTCCGCCGTTCCGCACAGCGGGTCCCGGTCGGCTACCGCCCGCGGGTCTGGGTCCGGAGCGAGGCCAGATAGGCGTTGTACGCCGCCAGCTCCTTGTCGCCGTCCCGGTCGGCCGCCCGGTCCTTGCGCACCGCCTGGCGCTGCTCGGAGCGGTACCACTGGTAGACCAGCGCGATCAGCACCAGCACCGAGGGGATCTCGCTGAACGCCCAGGCGATGCCGCCCGCCGCGTTCTGGTCGGTCAGGGCGTCGATGCCCAGGGAGGCCGGCGGGTTCCGGTAGGCCGCGACCATCGGCTCGCTCGCCATCATCAGCGCGATGCCGAAGAAGGCGTGGAACGGCATCCCGGCGAACAGCTCCAGCATCCGCATCACATAGCCCGGCCGGTGCGGGCCCGGGTCCACGCCCATGATCGGCCAGAAGAACACCAGCCCCACCGCCAGGAAGTGCACCATCATCCCGACATGGCCCGGCTTGGAGCCCATCAGGAAGTCGAACAGCGGGGTGAAGTACAGCCCGTACAGGCTGGCGATGAACAGCGGGATGGTGAACGCGGGGTGGGTGACGATCCGCAGATAGCGGCTGTGCAGCAGCGCGAGCAGCAGTTCCCGCGGCCCCTTGGCGCCGCGCCGGGAGGCCACCGGCAGCGCCCGCAGCGCCAGGGTGACCGGGGCCCCCAGCAGCAGCAGGATCGGCGACAGCATGCTGATCACCATGTGCTGGACCATATGCACGCTGAACATGACCATGCCGTAGTCGTTCAGCCCGGTGCAGGTCACCAGCGCCACGCTCAGCACACCCACGGCGAAGGCCACCGTGCGGCCCATCGGCCAGGCGTCCCCGCGCCGCCCCAGCCGCGCCACGCCCCAGCCGTACAGGGCGAGCGCCAGCAGGCAGCCGACCAGGAAGAAGGTGTCCGGTGAGTAGGCGAGGCCCCGCCCCAGCGTGAACGGCGGCAGGTCCATGGTCATGCCGTGCCCGCTGTGATCCATCCGCCGGCTCCTGGTTCGTACTGGTATGTCCGCTACGCCCGGTTGGCCACCGTTGGCCACCGGACGTCTGCTTGCCGCACCAGACTAGAACCGCCCCCGGACGCGGCTGCGACCGGGGGCGGGTCCCTGGGGATCCGGGAGGATTTCAGAGCACCGTCTCGGCCTCGGCGTACCGCTCGGTGGGCACCGTCTTCAGCGTCCTCACGGCCTCGGCCAGCGGCACCATCACGATGTCGGTGCCGCGCAGCGCGGTCAGCATGCCGAACTCGCCGCGGTGCGCCGCCTCCACCGCGTGCCAGCCGAACCGGGTGGCCAGCACCCGGTCGTACGCGGTCGGCGTCCCGCCGCGCTGGACGTGGCCGAGGATCACCGGGCGGGCCTCCTTGCCCAGCCGGCGCTCCAGCTCCCCGGACAGCTGCCGGGCGATCCCGGCGAACCGCTCATGGCCGTACATGTCCTTGCCGCCCTCGTCGAACTCCATGGAGCCCTCGCGCGGCTTGGCGCCCTCGGCGGCCACCACGATGGCGAACCGCTTGCCCGCCTCGAAGCGGGCGCCCACCCTGGCCGCCAGCTCCTCGATGTCGAAGGGACGCTCGGGGACCACGATGGCGTGCGCGCCGGCCGCCATCCCGGAGTGCAGGGCGATCCAGCCGGTGTGCCGCCCCATGACCTCCACGATCAGCACCCGCTGGTGCGACTCGGCGGTGGTCTTCAGCCGGTCCAGCGCCTCGGTGGCGACCCCGACCGCGGTGTCGAAGCCGAAGGTGACGTCGGTGGAGGCGATGTCGTTGTCGATCGTCTTCGGCACGCCGACGATCGGCAGCCCCGCCTCGGCGAAGATGTTCGCCGCCTTCAGGGTGCCCTCACCGCCGATCGGGATGATCGCGTCCAGGCCCAGGTCGGCGACATGGCCCTTGGCCCGCTCCACCCCGTCCACCAGATGGTTGGGCTGCACCCGGGAGGAACCCAGGATGGTCCCGCCGCGGGCCAGGATGCCGGCCACGTCGTCCAGGTCCAGCGGGCGGTGGTCCCCCTCCAGCAGACCCTTCCAGCCGTCGTGGAAGCCGATGACCTCGTCCCCGTGGTCGACGACCGCGCGGTGCACGACGGAGCGGATGACGGCGTTCAGACCGGGGCAGTCGCCACCGGAGGTGAGCACACCTATGCGCATAGCCCGAAATACCTTTGCAACGTGGGCCGACTCCCGGACCACGTCGTCCGGCTGGAATCCCCGCCACCCTACCGGCGTACGGTGGCCGCGCCGAATCCTGAAGTCCAGCCACCGGACGGACTTCCTGCGAACCGACGACAACGGCGAGGGACCGGCAGCCGTCCATGGCTGCCGGTCCCTCGTGGTCCGTGCGTCAGGCCGGCTGGGAGGCGGCGGCGATCCGCTCGTCGCGCAGCGCCTCGTACCACCGGTCGTCGGTCGGCGGCAGCGCGTTGACGTCCAGCGCCAGCTTCAGCAGCAGGTCGGCGATCTGCGGGTTGCGCGCCATCACCGGCCCGTGCATATACGTGCCGAAGACGGTCTCGTTGTACGCGCCCTCGGTGCCGTCGCCGGTCCCGTTGCCGTTGCCGAACACGGTCCGGGCGAACGGGCGGGCGGTCGGGCCGAGGTGGGTGACGCCCTGGTGGTTCTCGAACCCGGTCAGCTGCGGCAGCCCGAGCCGCGGGTCGATGTCGGCGAGCACGTCGCCGACGCAACGGGCGCCCTCGCCTCGGGTGGAGATCACGTCGATCAGCCCGAGGCCCGGCTCCCGCTCGCCGAGGTCGTTGATGAACTCGTGACCGAGGATCTGGTAGCCGGCGCAGACCGAGAAGATGATCGCGCCGTTCTCCGCCGCGCGGTTCAGCCCGCCGTCCCGGCGCAGCCGCTCGGCCGCCAGCCGCTGCGGGCGGTCCTCACCGCCGCCGATGAGGTAGATGTCGCCGGAGGTCGGGATCGGCTGGTCACTGCGCACGTCCACCCGCTGCACATCCAGCCCGCGCTGCCGGGCGCGGCGCTCGACCACCAGGGCGTTGCCCTGGTCACCGTAGGTGCTGAGCAGGTCCGGGTAGACCCACACCAGCCGCAGACTGCTGTCGCTCATGCTCATGTCCTTTGCGAGGGGGGTCAGTTGCCGACGCGGCGGCGGACGTCCTGGAACGCGGTGTAGTTGGCGATCAGCTCGATCCGCCCGGGCGGGGCCAGCTGCACCGCCTCGTCCAGCGTCTCGCACACCCGGAAGTCCAGGCCCGCGACCTCCAGCCGGACGGCCAGGTCCAGCCGCCGGTCGCCGATGACCGAGATCGGGTGCCCGGCCAGCCGGGTGTAGTCGACGTCCCACAGCCAGGAGGTGTCGGTGCCGTCCGCGCCGCGGGCGTTGACCGAGAGGATCACCGGCGTGGGCGGCGGGTCGATCAGCGAGAAGGTCTCCAGCCAGCCGGCCGGGTTCTTCGCCAGCAGCAGCCGGATCTCGCGCTCCAGGAAGGTGACCGTGTCATACCGTCCGGCCACCGCCTGCACCTGGTACATCCGCTCCAGTGCCACCTGCGGCGGCACCCCGAACACGGCGGCGACGGCCGCCGAGCTGGCGGCGTTGGCCTTGTTGGCCCGGCCCGGCAGCTGGAGGTGGATCGGCCAGGCCGAGCCGTGCGGGTCGAGGACGTGGTCGCCGCTGAGGACCCAGCTGGGCGCGGGGCGGCGGAAGCCGCACTCGCCGCAGAACCAGTCGTCGCCGGGGCGCTGCATCACACCGCCGCAGGCGGGGCAGGACCAGGCGTCGTCCTTCCACTCCTGACCGGCCGCCACCCAGACCACGTTGGGGGAGGAGGACGCGGCCCACACCACCAGCGGGTCGTCCGCGTTGGCCACCACCACGGCCTTGCTGCCGGACAGCCCCTCACGCCACTTCTCGGCCAGCATCCGCGTCTCGGCGGCCCGGTCGAGCTGGTCGCGGGAGAGGTTGAGCAGCGCGATCGCCTTGGGGGTGACGTCCCGGGCGACCCCGGCCAGGTACTTCTCGTCCACCTCGATCACACCGAACCGGGCGTCCGAGCCGCCGGCCAGCGCCGAGGTGATGCCCGCCGGCATATTGGCGCCGAGCGCGTTGGACACCACCGGTCCCGCGGCGCCCAGGGCCTCCGCGATCAGCCGGGTGGTGGTCGTCTTGCCGTTGGTCGCGGACACCAGGACGACGTCCAGGTGCTGTGCCAGCCGCCCCAGCAGGTCGGGGTCGAGCTTGAGCGCCACCCGGCCGCCGATCACCGATCCGCTGCCGCGTCCCGCCGCGCGCGACACCGCCGCTGCGGCCTTGCCCGCCGTCACGGCCAGCTTGGCTCGCGGCGACAGCGGCTCAGGATTGCCGGGGTGTCCTGCCATCGTCCTCGTTCCTCCTAGCGTGGGTCCTGGGTCAGCCTATCGAGACTCCGGCGGGCACCGAACCGCGCCACCTGCCGAAACCCCCGGGTGGGCCCGGAGGAGGGGCTCCACGGACGCGATTAGGGTGGTGCCATGCGCAACCGGCCGATCCCCGGCAGCTCCGGCCGCGTACGAGCCATGCGGCGGTTCGGCGACCCGGTGCTGCACACCCCCTGCCAGCCCGTCACCGCCTTCGACGGCGCCCTCGCCGAGCTGGTCGAGGACCTGTTCGCCACCATGTACGCGGCCCATGGGGTGGGCCTGGCGGCCAACCAGATCGGGGTGGACGCCCGGGTCTTCGTCTACGACTGCCCCGACGACGAGGAGGTCCGCCACCTCGGCCATGTGGTCAACCCCCGCCTGGTGGAGGCCGACGGCGTCACCGTGCGCGGCCCGGAGGGCTGTCTGTCGCTGGCCGGTCTGGAGGCCGGCACCGAGCGGTACGACCACGCGGTGGTCGAGGGCACCGATGTGACCGGCGCCCCGGTACGGGTGGCGGGCACCGGGTTCTTCGCCCGCTGCCTCCAGCACGAGTGCGACCATCTGGACGGCACCGTCTACGCCGACCACCTCACCGGGCTGCGCCGCACCCGGCTGCTGCGCCGGGCCCGCCGCGCCCCCTGGGAGTGGCGCCCCGCGTAGCCCGCTGCCGCTCGGACGCCCAGCCTCCGCCATGGGTCTCCCTCGGTGCCGGTCCGCGCCCCGTGAGCCCACGGTACGTCCGGGCCCGGCGCGCCAGGGACCGCTGTACGGCCGTACGGGGGTGGGGCGGCGGTCGTGTCTCCGCACGGCGCGCCCTCAGAACCCCTGGCCCTCCCGGTCCGGTACGGCCTCCAGCCGCCCCCAGAGCAGGTCCGCCAGGCCCCGTACCAACTCCGCCCGGGTGCAGGGCCGTTCACCCAGCCACCAGTCGCCGGCCGCGTGCATCATGCCGACGATGCCATGCCCCCACACCCGGGCCAGCACGTCTCCGCCCGGGCCGAGGTCTATCCGTTCGGCGATCACCCGGGCCAGCTCCTCGCCCATCCGGCGCAGCACCGGGGCGGAGTGCCGGCCGATGTCGAAGCCGTGCTCGGCGCCGCCCTGGCCCTCCCCGGCCGGGGTGTGCTGGCCGGAGTCCTCGGAGGGGTGCATCAGGAAGCGGTAGACCTGCGGCCGGGCCTCGATGGCGGCCAGATAGGTCTCCAGGGTGGCCTCCACCCGCTCGCGCCGACCGGCGGGCGCGTCCAGGGCGCTGCGCAGCGCGGCGAGCAGGGCGTCGGTGTGCCGCTGGGCGAGGGCCCGGTACAGCCCGCCCTTGTCGCCGAAGTGCCGGTACAGGATCGGCTTGGTGATACCGGCCTCGGCGGCGATCGCGTTCATCGACGCCTGCGGCCCGTCGCGCAGGACCACCCGGTCCGCGGCCTCCAGCAGTTCCTGCCGCCGCCGCTCGGCCGAGCGCTCCGGCTCGCTCCGGTGTGTGGTCTCCATAGCGTCTCTCCCCGCCCGTGCGCGGGCCGGCCGGCGCCGGCCGTACGCGTCGCACTCGTCGTACTGGTCTCACTGGTCGTACTGGTCCTGCTTGGGTCGTCCTCAGGACCCCGCAACGTAACACCTGTGCCGGTCAGCCGCCGGTTGACAGATTCTACTTGCCGGTAACAGACTGCGGTTACCGCAGGTAACACGCAGGGAGGGAAACGATGGCCGAGTTCACGCTCGATCTCAACGACGACCAGAAGCAGGTCCGCGACTGGCTGCACGGCTTCGCCAGGGACGTGATCCGGCCGGCCGCCTCCGAGTGGGACGAGCGGGAGGAGACGCCGTGGCCCATCATCCAGGAAGCGGCCAAGGTCGGCATCTACTCGCTCGACTTCTACGCCCAGCAGTTCTTCGACCCCACCGGCCTCGGCATCCCGATGACCATGGAGGAGCTGTTCTGGGGCGACGCCGGCATCGCGCTCTCCATCGTCGGAACCGGACTGGCCGCCGTCGGCGTGCTGGCCAACGGCACCGAGGAGCAGATCGGCACCTGGGTGCCGCAGATGTACGGCGACCCGGGCGACGTCAAGGTGGCCGCCTTCTGCTCCTCCGAGCCCGACGCCGGCTCCGACGTGTCCGCCATGCGCACCCGCGCCGTCTACGACCAGGCCAAGGACGAGTGGGTGCTGGGCGGCACCAAGACCTGGGCCACCAACGGCGGCATCGCGAACGTCCATGTGGTCGTCGCGGTGGTCGACCCCGAGCTGGGCTCCAAGGGCCACGCCTCCTTCATCGTGCCCCCGGGCACCGCCGGACTCTCCCAGGGGCAGAAGTTCCAGAAGCACGGCATCCGTGCCTCGCACACCGCGGAGGTGGTGCTGGAGGACGTCCGCGTCCCCGGGAGCTGCCTGCTCGGCGGCAAGGAGAAGCTGGACCAGCGCCTGGCCCGGGCCCGCGAGAAGGCCAAGGCGGGCGGCGAGCGTCTGAAGAACGCCGCCATGGCCACCTTCGAGGCCTCCCGCCCGGCCGTCGGCGCCATGGCGGTCGGCACCGCCCGCGCCGCCTACGAGGTCGCGCTCGACTACGCCAAGACCCGCACCCAGTTCGGCCGGCCGATCATCGACAACCAGGGCGTCGCCTTCCAGCTCGCCGATATGCGCACCCAGATCGACGCCGCCCGGCTGCTGGTCTGGCGCGCCTCCTGGATGGCCACCACCGGCAAGCCCTTCACCTCCGCCGAGGGCTCGATGTCCAAGCTGTACGCCAGCGAGGTCGCCAAGAAGGTCACCGGCCAGGCCATCCAGATCCTCGGCGGCAACGGCTACACCCGCGAGTACCCGGTGGAGCGGATGCACCGGGACGCCGCGATCTACACCATCTTCGAGGGCACCAGCGAGATCCAGCGCCTGGTCCTGGCCCGCACCCTCTCCGGGATGCCCATCCGCTGAACCGGCCCGCACGGCCCCTTCGCCACGAGGGGGCCGTGCCCGCACCCGGCTCAGACCGCCGGCAGCCGCTCCTCCACCGCCGCCACCAGCTCCGGGGCCTCCGGCTCGGTGCGCGGGCGGAAGCGGACCACGGCGCCGTCCGGGCCGATCAGGAACTTCTCGAAGTTCCACTGGACGTCCCCGGCCTCGCCCCCGGCGTCCGCCACCTGCGTCAGCTCGGTGTACAGCGGGTGCCGCCCGGCCCCGTTGACGTCGGTCTTCTCCAGCATCGAGAAGGTCACCCCGTAGGTGGCCGAGCAGAAGGTGCCGATCTCCTCGGCGGTGCCCGGCTCCTGGCCGCCGAACTGGTTGCACGGCACACCCACCACGGTCAGCCCGCGGTCGCCGTAGCGCTGCTGAAGCCGCTCCAGGCCCTCGTACTGCGGGGTCAGCCCGCACTGGGAGGCCACATTGACCACCAGCACGGCCTGCCCCCGGTACGCGGCGAGGCTGGTCGGCTCACCGGTCAGGGTGCGCAGCGGGATGTCGTACAGGGACATGGGGCAACTCCTCGAAGCATCGGGGCCGGTCGGGTTCGATCAAAACACGGACGCCTGGTAGACAGCACGGGTGACCCCACACGACGAGGCCCTGCCGGGCCTGGAACCGGACGCGGCCCCCGAGGGCGAGCCGGACGGCGTACGCCGCACCGTCCGCTGCGGGCTGTGCGGCCGCCCGCTGACCGGCGCCGACTCCCGGCGCACCGGCCTCGGCCCGGCCTGCGACGCCAAGCTCCATCCGTCCGGCCCGGACATCCCGGCCCGCCGCCGCGATCCCGAGCAGGACACCCTGCCCGGGCTGTAGCGCGTCTGCGTCAGTGGCGGCGGAACAGCCCCTCCTGCACCACCGACACCAACAGCCGGCCCTCGCGGTCGTAGATCCGGCCGCGCGCCAGACCGCGCCCGCCGGTCGCGATCGGCGACTCCTGGTCGTACAGGAACCACTCGTCCGCCCGGAACGGCCGGTGGAACCACATCGCGTGGTCCAGCGAGGCCATGTCGAAGCCGCGCGGCCCCCAGAGCGGTTCGACCGGGATGCGGACCGCGTCCAGCAGGGTCATGTCCGAGGCGTAGGTGAGCGCGCAGGTGTGCACCAGCGGGTCGTCGCCCAGCGGCCCCACCGCCCGCATCCACACCGCGCTGCGCGGATCGGCCTCCTTGACCTCCTCGGGCGTCCAGCGCAGCCGGTCGACGTACCGGATGTCGAACGGCATCCGCCGGGCCATCCGCTCCATCGCCTCCGGCAGCGCCCCCAGGTGCTCCCGCACCTCCTCGGCCACCGTCGGCAGCTCCTCCGGGCGCGGGAACTCCAGCCGGGGCGGCAGCTGGTGGTCGAAGCCGGTGTCCTCGGCCCGGTGGAAGGAGGCCGTCAGATTGAAGATCGTCTTGCCCTGCTGGACCGCGGTGACCCGGCGGGTGGTGAACGACCGCCCGTCCCGCACCCGTTCGACCTGGTAGACGATCGGCACGCCCGGGATGCCCGGCCGCAGGAAGTAGGCGTGCAGCGAGTGCACCGGACGGTCCCCGTCGGTGGTGCGCCCGGCCGCCACCAGCGCCTGCCCGGCGACCTGGCCGCCGAAGACCCGCTGCAGCGACTCCTCGGGGCTGGTGCCCCGGAAGATGTTCACCTCGATCCGCTCCAGGTCGAGCAGATCCACCAGTCTCTCGGCGGGATTGGTCACGCGTCCGTCCCTTTCCTTCCGTATCCGTCTCTACAGCTGCCCGACGTCGGTCACCCGGACCACCGCGAGGCCCTCCTCGTCGGAGGCGGCGAGGTCCACCTCCGCGCTGATGCCCCAGTCGTGGTCGCCGTTGGGATCGGCGAAGGTCTGGCGCACCCGCCACAGCCCGTGCGCCTCGTCCTCCTCGATGGACAGCAGCTTGGGGCCGCGCGCGTCCGGGCCGGTGCCCAGGTCCTCGTACTCCTCCCAGTACGCGTCCATCGCCTCCGCCCACTTCTCCTCGTCCCAGCCCGACTCGGCGTCCAGCTCGCCCAGTTGGGCCACCTGGTCCAGCGCGGCCAGCTCCACCCGGCGGAACATCGCGTTGCGCACCAGCACCCGGAAGGCGCGGGCGTTGGCGGTGACCGGACGCACCTGGTCGGCCTTCTCCTGGGCCTGCTCGGCGGTCTCCACCTCCGGGTTGGCCAGCTGCTCCCACTCGTCGAGCAGCGAGGAGTCCACCTGCCGGACCATCTCGCCCAGCCAGGCGATCAGATCCTCCAGGTCCTCGGTCTTCAGATCGTCCGGGATGGTGTGGTCCAGCGCCTTGTACGCGTTCGCCAGATAGCGGAGCACGATCCCCTCGGTCCGGGCCAGCTCATAGAACGAGGTGAACTCGGTGAAGGAGAGCGCCCGTTCGTACATGTCCCGGATCACCGACTTCGGTGACACCGGATGGTCGCCGACCCAGGGGTGGGACGTGCGGTAGAGGTTGTACGCGTGCCAGAGCAGCTCCTCCAGCGGCTTCGGATACGACACCTCCTGCAGGCGCTCCATCCGCTCCTCGTACTCGACCCCGTCGGCCTTCATCGCCGCGACCGCCTCGCCGCGCGCCTTGTTCTGCTGGGCGGCCAGGATCTGCCGGGGGTCGTCCAGGGTGGACTCCACCACCGAGACCATGTCCAGGGCGTACGAGGGGGAGGCGGGGTCCAGCAGTTCGTAGGCGGCCAGCGCGAAGGTGGACAGCGGCTGGTTGAGCGCGAAGTCCTGCTGGAGGTCGACGGTCAGCCGGATGCGGCGGCCCTCGGCGTCCGGGGTGTCGAGCCGCTCGACCACCCCGCCGTCCAGCAGCGAGCGGTAGATGGCGATGGCCCGCCGGATGTGCCGCAGCTGGTTCCTCCGCGGCTCGTGGTTGTCCTCAAGCAGCCGGCGCATCGCGGTGAAGGCGTCGCCGGGGCGGGCGATCACCGACAGCAGCATGGTGTGGGTGACCCGGAAGCGGGAGGTCAGCGGCTCCGGATCGGAGGCGATCAGCTTCTCGAAGGTGTTCTCCGACCAGGCGACGAACCCCTCCGGCGCCTTCTTCCGTACCACCTTGCGCCGCTTCTTGGGGTCGTCGCCCGCCTTGGCCAGCGCCTTCTCGTTCTCGATGACATGCTCGGGGGCCTGCGCCACCACGAACCCGGCGGTGTCGAAGCCGGCCCGCCCGGCCCGCCCGGCGATCTGGTGGAACTCCCGCGCCCGCAGGGTGCGCACCCGGCTGCCGTCGTACTTGGTGAGCGCGGTGAACAGCACCGTGCGGATGGGGACGTTGACCCCGACGCCCAGGGTGTCCGTCCCGCAGATCACCTTCAGCAGCCCGGCCTGCGCCAGCTTCTCCACCAGCCGCCGGTACTTCGGCAGCATCCCGGCGTGGTGCACGCCGATCCCGTGCCGGACGTAACGCGACAGGTTCCGGCCGAACTTGGTGGTGAAGCGGAAGTTCCCGATCAGCTCGGCGATCCGGTCCTTCTCCTCGCGGGAGCACATGTTGATGCTCATCAGCGACTGCGCCCGCTCCACCGCCTGCGCCTGGGTGAAGTGCACGATGTAGACCGGCGCCTGCTTGGTGTCCAGCAGCTCGGTCAGCGTCTCGGTGATCGGCGTCAGCCGGTACTCGTACGACAGCGGCACCGGCCGGGTCGCCGAGCGCACCACCGCGGTCGGCCGCCCGGTGCGCCGGGTCAGGTCCTTCTCGAACATCGCGACATCGCCGAGCGTGGCCGACATCAGCACGAACTGCGCCTGGGGCAGCTCCAGCAGCGGGATCTGCCAGGCCCAGCCGCGGTCCGGCTCCGCGTAGAAGTGGAACTCGTCCATCACGACCTGGCCGATGTCGGCGTCCGCGCCGTCCCGCAGGGCGATCGACGCCAGCACCTCCGCCGTGCAGCAGATCACCGGGGCGTCCGCGTTCACCGAGGCGTCCCCGGTGAGCATGCCGACGTTCTCGGTGCCGAACAGCTTGCACAGGTCGAAGAACTTCTCCGACACCAGCGCCTTGATCGGCGCCGTGTAGAAGGTGACCTGGTCCTTCGCCAGCGCGGTGAAGTGCGCCCCCGCCGCCACCAGGCTCTTGCCGGAGCCGGTCGGCGTGGAGAGGATCACGTTCGCCCCCGACACCACCTCGATCAGCGCCTCCTCCTGCGCGGGATAGAGGGTGATACCGCGCCCCTCCGCCCATGACGAGAAGGCCTCGAAGAGGGCATCGGGGTCGGCGTCCGGCGGCAGCTGATCGATAAGGGTCACGCCCCCATCTTGCCTGCCCGGAGCCCCGAAGGGAGAACCGGCCGTTCCCGCGAAGATCACCAAGCGTTACGCTTCCCGGGGCGGCCCGGCACCGGGAGCGGTGCGGCCCGTCCAGGCGTACGGACAGCGGCTCGCGGGCAACACGGAGGGTGGCGGCGCCACCACACCGGGGAAGTCCCGCGCCGCGCACACGACACGGGGGCGGGGGACCGCGACATGGACCGACGGGCGCTGAGCGCTGCCAGGACGGGCCGGGCGACACCGGCCGCCGGGGTGGTCGGCCGGGGGATGCCGGGGGCCGGGATGGCGAACCGGGAACGGGGCGGGGGCCGGGTTCCGGGTGCGGATCGGGTTCGACGCGGGGGCCTGACCCGGGGCGGGAGCCTGGTTCATGGCGGCGCATGTCTGACGCAGGGCGGGGGAGCGGGCCGATGATGGGGCCGGCGCACTCGCTGTCCGGAGCGGCGGCCTGGCTGGGCGTCGGCGCGGCCGCGGCCGCCACTGGCCACACCATGCCCTGGCCGGTGCTCCTGGCCGGCGCCCTGATCTGCGCGGGTGCCGCGCTCGCCCCTGACCTGGACCACAAGTCGGCCACCATCTCCCGCGCCTTCGGCCCGCTCTCCCGCGCCCTCTGCGGAATCGTGGACGCCATCTCGTTCGCCGTCTACAAGATCACCAAGTCCAAGAAGGACGCCCGCCGCACCGGCGGCCACCGCACCCTCACCCACACCGCGGTATGGGCGCTGCTCATCGGAGTCGGCGCCTCCACGCTCGCCGTGGAGGGCGGCCGCTGGGCGGTGCTGGCCCTGCTCTTCGTCCATATGGTGCTGGCCGTCGAGGGACTGCTGTGGCGGGCCGCCCGGGTCTCCAGCGATGTGCTGGTCTGGCTGCTCGGCGCCACCAGCGCCTGGATCCTCGCCGGGGTGCTCGACCAGCCCGGCAACGGCGCCTACTGGCTGGTCACCGATCCCGAGTTGGCGTACGCCTGGATCGGGCTGCCCATCGTGCTGGGCGCCCTGGTCCATGACATCGGCGACGCCCTGACCATCTCCGGCTGCCCGATCCTCTGGCCCCTGCCCATCGCGGGCAAGCGCTGGTACCCGCTCGGCCCGCCCTCCGTGATGCGCTTCCGGGCCGGCAGCTGGGTCGAGCTCAAGATCCTCATGCCCGTCTTCATGCTCGCCGGCGGGGTGGGCGCCGCGGCGGCGCTGAACCTGATCTGACCAGGGGTCGGATACGGGGGCGGGGCCGGCGACCCCGGTCTCCGCCGGGCTTTACGGGCGCCCCGCCGGCCTACGCGGCCTGGCCCGGAACCGGCTGGGTACCGCCTCCCCGGCGGCCCGGACCGTCGGGGGCCCCGCGCGGCGGCCCGGTCGCGCGCCCCCGCGGGCCCACCCGGACCACCACCCGCCCCCGCCCGCCCCTCCCGGAGGGCACGTCACCCGTGCCAGGACCGCCAGAGCGAGGCGTACGCCCCACCGGCCGCGACCAGTTCGTCATGGCCGCCCAGCTCGGTGATCCGGCCGTCCTCCACCACCGCGATCACATCCGCGTCATGCGCGGTGTGCAGCCGGTGGGCGATCGCCACCACCGTACGGCCGTCCAGCACCCGCGCCAGCGAGCGCTCCAGCCGGCGGGCCGCCCGCGGGTCCAGCAGCGAGGTCGCCTCGTCCAGCACCAGGGTGTGCGGGTCGGCCAGCACCAGCCGGGCCAGCGCGATCTGCTGGGCCTGCGCCGGGGTCAGCGCCAGACCGCCGGAGCCCACCGCGGTGTCCAGCCGCTCGGCCAGGGCGCGCGCCCATCCGTCGGCGCCCACCGCGGCGAGCGCGGCCCACAGCTCCTCGTCACCGCTGTCCACCCGCGCCAGCAGCAGGTTGTCCCGCAGCGAACCGGTGAACACATGGTGCTCCTGGTTGACCAGGGCCACCTGCTCCCGCACCCGCTCGGCCGGCATCCGGGACAGCTCGGCCGCCCCCAGCGTCACCCGCCCGGTACGCGGCCCGTAGATCCCGGCCAGCAGCCGGCCCAGGGTGGACTTGCCCGCACCGGACGGGCCGACCAGCGCCACCCGGGTGCCGGGCGGCACCTCCAGCGACACCCGGTGCAGCACGTCCACCCCTTCGCGGTAGCCGAAGCGCACCTCCTGGGCCCGCACCTCCCGGCCCTCCGGCCGTACCCCGGGGTCGCCCGCGTCCGGCTCGATCTCCCGGACCCCCACCAGCCGGGCCAGCGACACCTGGGCGACCTGCAACTCGTCGTACCAGCGCAGGATCAGCCCCACCGGCTCCACCAGCATCTGCGCCAGCAGCGCGCCGGTGGTCAACTGGCCCACGTCCAGCCAGCCGCGCAGCACGCCCACCCCGCCGACCAGCACCACCGCGACCAGCACCGTCATATGGCTGAGGCTGACCACCGGGAAGAGCATCGAGCGCAGGAACAGGGTGTACCGCTCCCAGGCCGTCCACTCCTTGATCCGCCGGTCGGACTGCGCGATCCGCCGCGCGCCCAGCCGGTGCGCCTCGATGGTGCGGCCCGCGTCCACCGTCTCGGCCAGCACCGAGGCGACCGCCGCGTACCCGGCGGCCTCCGAGCGGTACGCGGCCGGGGCCCGCCGGAAGTACCAGCGGCAGCCGACGATCAGCAGCGGCGCGGCCACCAGCGCCGCGAGCGCCAGCGGCGGGGCGGTGACCGCCAGGCCGCCCAGCAGCAGCCCGGCCCAGACCACACCGATCGCCAGCTGCGGTACGGCCTCCCGCATCGCCTCCGCCAGCCGGTCCACGTCCGTGGTGATCCGCGACAGCAGATCGCCCGTACCCGCCCGCTCCAGCACCCCCGGCGGCAGCTTCACCGACCGCACCAGGAAGTCCTCGCGCAGATCGGCGAGCATCTCCTCGCCGAGCATCGCCCCGCGCAGCCGCACCATCCGGACGAACACCGTCTGCACGGCCAGCGCCCCGGCGAACACCGCCAGCGTCTGGGGCAGATACAGCTCCCGCGCCCCCTCGGCCAGCCGGTCCACCAGCGCGCCGAGCAGCGCCGGGCCCACCATCGACGCGACCACCGCGACCGCGTTGACCGTCACCAGCAGCGCGAACGCCCGTCGATGGCGGCGCAGCAGCTCCCGTACATAGCCGTTGACGGTCGCCGCCCCGGCCACCGGCAGGGTCGTCGCCGTCTCCGGTGCCGCCGGGTCGTACTCCGGCGGCACCACCCCGATCACCCGGCTCATGCCGGCTCCTCCCTCTCCACCAGCTCGCGGCTGTCCTTCTCGTCGTCCGACTCGCGGTCGTCCTCGTCGTCCGTCTTCTTCTCGTCATCCGTCTCACGGGTCACCACCGCCCGGTAGCGGGGCTCGTCCCGCAGCAGCGCCCGATGGGTGCCGACCGCCGCCACCCGGCCCTCGTGCACCAGCACCACCCGGTCCGCCACGTCCAGCAGCAGCGGCGAGGAGGCCAGCACCACCGTCGTACGGCCCGCGCGCAGCCGGCGGACGCCCTCGGCGACCCGCGCCTCGGTGTGCGAGTCCACCGCCGAGGTCGGCTCGTCCAGCACCAGCACCTGAGGGTCGGTCACCAGCGAGCGGGCCAGGGCCAGCCGCTGGCGCTGGCCACCGGAGAGCGAACGGCCGCGCTCGGTGATCCGGGTCGCCATCGGGTCGCCGCCACCGTCCGGTGACGCCTGCGCCAGCGCGTCCAGCACATCCCCGCA
Organism: Streptomyces sp. NPDC046887; assembly: GCF_040644755.1. Lineage (NCBI taxonomy): Bacteria > Bacillati > Actinomycetota > Actinomycetes > Kitasatosporales > Streptomycetaceae > Streptomyces > Streptomyces sp. NPDC046887. The sequence goes on along the minus strand of NZ_JBEYXH010000034.1, from coordinate 35,886 downwards.
GCGCGCCGCCGCCAGCGCCTCGTCCACCTCGACGGCTCCGGAGGACGGTACGTCCAGCAGCTCCCGCAGCGTCCCGGAGAGCAGCACCGGGTCCTTGTCCTGCACCAGTACGGCGGTCCGCGCCAGGTCGAGCGGCAGCCCGTCCAGCGGCACTCCGCCGAGCTGCACCGAGGCGTGCTCCTCGGCGGCGGACTGCGCGGTACCGCCCTTGTCCGCGGTGTCGCCTTCCTTGTCCGGGCCCGCCGGGTGGCCGCCCAGCCGCTCGGCGAGGCGGCCCGCCGCGTCCGGGTCGCCGCACACCACGGCGGTCAGCAGCCCCTCGGGTGCGCGCAGCCCGGTCACCGGGTCGTACAGCTCGCCCTTGGGGGCCTGCTGCCCCGCCTCGGCCGGGTCCGTCCGGGACAGTGCCAGCACCCGGGCCGCGCGCTGCGCCGAGGGACGGGAGAAGGAGAAGGCCATCGAGATCTCCTCGAAATGCCGCAGAGGGTACGCGGTGAGGGCGACCGCGCTGTAGACGGCGACCAGCTCCCCCACCGAGATCCGCCCGTCGGCGGCCAGCTTCGCCCCGTACAGCACCACCGCGATCAGCATCAGCCCCGGCAGCACCACCTGGATGGCGGCGATCAGCGCCCACATCCGGGCGCTGTGCACCGCGGCCGTCCGCACCTCCTGGGAGGCCGCGCGATAGCGCCCGAGGAACAGCTCCTCACCGCCGATGCCGCGCAGCACCCGCAGTCCGGCGACCGTGTCGGAGGCCAGCTCGGTGGCGTACCCGGCCTTCTCCCGCTGGGCGTCGGCCCGCCGGGTGGCGCGGGGGAGCAGCGGCAGCACCGCCAGGGCCAGCACCGGCATCCCGGCGGCGACGACCCAGCCCAGCGCCGGTGCGTAGACCACCAGCCCGACGCAGACCAGCACCAGCGAGAGCGCCGCGGCGACGAACCGCGACAGCGCCTCCACGAACCAGCCGATCTTCTCCACGTCCCCGGTGGACACCGCGACCACCTCGCCCGCCGCGACCCGCTGGGTCAGCACCGAGCCGAGCGCGGCCGTCCGGCGGGCCAGCAGCTGCTGCACCCGGGCGGCCGCGGTGATCCAGTTGGTGACCGCGGTCCGGTGCAGCATGGTGTCGCCGAGCGCGATCGCCCCGCCCAGGGCCGCGATCAGCGCCGCCGACCAGCCCAGCGCGCTGCCCGAGCGGTCGACGACCGCCTGCACGGCCAGTCCGACGCCCAGGGGCAGCGCGGCCAGTCCGGCGAAGTGCAGCAGCCCCCAGCACAGGGAACGCAGCTGCCCGCCGAGCTGGTTGCGTCCGAGCCAGACCAGGAACCGGGTCCCCGACCGGACGTCCGGAACGCCGGGGTCCTGGTAGGGGAGGTGGTGAATCTGCATGACGTCCCAGGGTCTCGGCGGGCACAGGTCCAGACCTGCAAGGCTCCCGCCCGGCGACATCCGACGGCAACCGATTTACCGCGCCTGGGCCCGGGTCGGCCCCGGTTCAGCAGCCGCGCTCCGGCACCCCGTCGATTCCGTCCACCAGGGTGGACAGCAGACCGCCCAGCACCTCGCGCTGCTCCTTGGTCAGTGGGGCGAGCACATCCTCCGCCGCCGCCCGGCGGGCGCCGCGCAGGGTGCGCAGGGTCTCCCGGCCGGCCTCGGTGAGCTCGATCCGCACCACCCGCCGGTTCGCCGGGTCGGCCACCCGGCGCACCCGGCCACTCGCCTCCAGCCCGTCCACCAGGCTGGTGATCGCGCGGGGCACCACCTCCAGCCGCGCCGCCAGGTCCGCCATCCTGGGCGCCCCCTCGTGGTGGGCCACCGCGCGCAGCAGCCGGGACTGTGCCGGGGTGATCGCCACCTCGGCGGACTCCAGCTGCCGCTTCTGGCTGCGGTGGATACGCCGGGTCAGCCGCAGCAGCTGCTCGGCCAGCACCCCGTCCGGATCGGGCGCCGGCAGCGGGGTGGAGGCGGGGGGCTCATGACCGGCGGCGGAGGGGAAACCGGAGGCGGGGGAGTCCATGACGGAATACTATCAGGACCACGCTCATTGTGAAGTAGGGTAACAGTGAGCTAAGCTCTGCAAAGATCACCGCCCCGCCCTGCTCCCGATCACCCTCTCCCGCCCTCCCCCGAAGGAGCCCATGCCCCGCCCCGAGAAGCCCCGATGGACACCACCGCCGCCGGACCCCGACCAGCCGCCGGTGGAGGTCCGGCGCATCCTGCGCCTGTTCCGCCCCTACCGCGGCCGGCTCGCCGTGGTAGGGCTGCTGGTCGGCGCCTCCTCGCTGGTCTCCGTCGTCTCTCCGTTCCTGCTCCGCGAGATCCTGGACACCGCCATCCCGCAGGGCCGCACCGGTCTCCTCACGCTGCTCGCGTTCGGCATGATCCTCACCGCCGTGGTGACCAGCGTCTTCAACGTGCTGCAGACGCTCATCTCCACGACGGTCGGCCAGCGCGTGATGCACGATCTGCGCACCGCCGTCTACGGGCAGCTCCAGCGCATGCCGCTGGCCTTCTTCACCCGCACCCGGACCGGTGAGGTGCAGTCGCGGATCGCCAACGACATCGGCGGCATGCAGGCGACGGTCACCTCCACGGCCACCTCGCTGGTCTCCAACCTCACCGCGGTCACCGCCACCGTCGTCGCCATGCTGGCGCTCGACTGGCGGCTGACGGTCGTCTCGCTGCTGCTGATGCCCGTCTTCGTCTGGATCAGCCGGAGGGTCGGCCGGGAGCGCGAGAAGATCACCACCCAGCGGCAGAAGCAGATGGCGGCCATGGCGGCGACCGTCACCGAGTCGCTGTCGGTGAGCGGCATCCTGCTCGGCCGCACCATGGGCCGCGCCGACTCGCTCACCCGCTCCTTCGCCGCCGAGTCCGAGCGGCTGGCCGGCCTCGAAGTGCGCGCCTCCATGGCCGGACGGTGGCGGATGTCCACCATCGGCATGGTGATGGCCGCCCTGCCCGCCCTGCTCTACTGGGCCGCCGGCCTCGCCCTCCAGTCCGGCGGACCCGCGGTTTCCATCGGCACCCTGGTCGCCTTCGTCTCGCTCCAGCAGGGCCTGTTCCGGCCCGCCGTCAGCCTGCTCTCCACCGGCGTCGACCTCCAGACCTCCCTGGCCCTCTTCCGCCGCATCTTCGAGTACCTGGACCTTCCGGTCGAGATCACCGAGCCCGCCCGGCCGGTCCCCCTCCCCTCCGTCCGCGGCGAGATCCGCTTCGAGGGCGTGCGCTTCCGCTACGACGACAAGGGCGCCCCCGCGCTCGACGGCATCGAGCTGACCGTCCCGGCCGGCGGCAGCCTCGCCGTCGTCGGCCCCACCGGCTCCGGCAAGTCCACGCTCAGCTATCTGGTGCCGCGGCTGTACGACGTCACCGGGGGCCGGGTCACCCTCGACGGGGTGGACGTCCGCGACCTGGACTTCGACACCCTGGCCCAGGCCGTGGGCGTGGTCTCCCAGGAGATCTACCTCTTCCACGCCTCCGTCGCCGACAACCTCCGCTTCGCCCGGCCGGACGCCACCGACGAGGAGATCGAGGCCGCCGCCAGGGCCGCCCAGATCCACGAGCACATAGCCTCCCTCCCCGACGGCTACGACACCCTGGTCGGCGAGCGCGGATACCGCTTCTCTGGCGGCGAGAAGCAGCGCCTCGCCATCGCCCGCACCATCCTGCGCGACCCGCCGGTGCTCATCCTCGACGAGGCCACCAGCGCCCTGGACACCCACACCGAGCACGCGGTGCAGGAGGCCATCGACGCCCTCTCCGCGGGCCGCACCACCATCACCATCGCCCACCGGCTCTCCACCGTCCGGGACGCCGACGAGATCGTGGTCCTGGACTCCGGGCACATAGCCGAGCGCGGCACCCACGACGAGCTGCTGGCCAAGGACGGCCGCTACGCCGCCCTGGTCCGCGGCGACACCGCCCTCATCCCCGCCGCCTCCCCCTGATCCTCCCTGGCAAAAAAGGCGTCGCCGCCACCCTGGGACGGGGTGGCGGCGACGCGGGACGAACCAGTCGTCAGCCGAGGACCGCCACATCGACGGTCATCGGATGGGCGACCGTCAGACGAGCCAGCCGAGGAAGTGGAAGGCGCCGGCGAGCAGGTCGGTGATGAGGTTCATGGTGTTGCGTTCTCCTTGGGCGTGATGCATGTGTGGGACTCGCGCAACTCCGGTCTGCAGCCCGTCACTTGCGCACCGTCAGCATCCCGCGCCTCTCGGTGACCGGACAGCGGAACCGCCGCGGATCACACCATCCGGCGAACATCCGACAACACGTTCGTGTGCTTATCGGACGTGTCCCGCGCCCCAGGCTCCCTTCCTCCCGCCCCCCTGCGGGTTACTTTGCCCCCATGTGGAACACATCACCTCAAAACGGTCAGCGGCGAAGGGTGCGGATGACCCGCCGAGGCGTACTGGTGCTGGTCGGCTGCCTCGCCGTCGCCGTAGCGACCGCCGTACTGGTACCGCTGGTACTCCTGAGGCAGGCCCCGTCCCCCGAGAAGCCCCGGATGCTGGTCATCCCCGAGGGCTGGCGGTCCGGGCAGGTCTACGCGGCCATGGACAAGGCCCTCGCGGTCCCCGCCGGCACCACCCGCGGCGCCGCGGCCCGGGCCGGCCTCAAGCTGCCGGCCGCTGCCCGGGGCAACCCCGAGGGATTCTTGTTCCCCGCGACGTACCCGGTCACCTCCACCACCACCCCGGAGAGCCTGCTGCGCTACATGGTGACCACCGCGGACCGCCGCTTCGGCGCGGGCGGCACCACCGCCGGCTCCCCGAACACCTCCGCCAGCAGTCCCACCGGCGGCCTCTACGAGGCGGTGACCATCGCCAGCATCGTGCAGGCCGAGGCCGACACCGCCGCGGACATGGGCAAGGTGGCCCGGGTCGTCCGCAACCGGCTGGCCCAGGGCATGGCCCTCCAGATGGACTCCACCCTCAACTACGCCCTGGACCGCAACACCGTGGACACCACCCACGAGGACACCCGTATCGAGAACCCGTACAACACCTACAACCGCCCCGGGCTGCCGCCCACCCCCATCGCCAACCCCGGCGAGGAGGCCATGCGGGCGGCCACCCAGCCCACCCCCGGCGACTGGCTGTACTTCGTCTCCGTGGCGCCCGGCGACACCCGCTTCACCGCCGACTACCAGGAGCACCTGGCCAACGTCGAGGAGTTCAACACCCGCCGCCGCACCACCACCAGCTGACGCGTCCGCCCCGCCTCCCCCCCCGCTCAGGTGGCCGTCCCCACCGGCACCCGCCCCAGCAACCGCATCACATCCCGCACCGCCGCGCGCCCCGCCCGGTTGGCGCCGATCGTGGACGCCGACGGCCCGTACCCCAGCAGATGCACCCGCTCGTCCCGAGCCGCCCGCGTCCCCACCATCCGGATACCGCCGCCCGGCTCCCGCAGCCGGAGCGGCGTCAGATGGTCCACCGCCGCCCGGAACCCGGTCGCCCAGAGGATCACATCCGCCTCCACCACCCGCCCGTCGTCCCAGGCCACCCCCGTCTCCGTGACCCGGTCGAACATCGGCAGCCGCTCCAGCACCCCCTCCGCCCGGGCCCGCCGGGTCCGCTCGTTCAGCGGCAGCCCGGTCACGCTGACCACGCTCATCGGCGGCAGCCCCTTGCGTACCCGCTCCTCCACCAGCGCCACCGCCGCCCGCCCCTCGGCCTCCCCGAAGTCGCCCTCCCGCCACACCGGCTCCCGCCGGGTCACCCAGGTGGTCTCCGCCGCCACCTCCGCGATCTCCATCAGATGCTGGGTGCCCGACGCCCCGCCGCCCACCACCACGACCCGCAGCCCGGCGAACGCCTCCGGCCCCGGATACCGTGCCGTGTGCAGCTGCCACCCGCCGAAGCGGTCCTGCCCCGGATACCGCGGCCAGAACGGCCGGTCCCACGTCCCCGTGGCGCTGACCAGCACCCTCGTCCCGTACACCCCCTCCGACGACTCCACCCGCAGCCGCCCCCCGTCCCCCTCCCGCACCGCGTCCACATGCACCGGCCGGTGCACCCGCAGCCCGAACGCCTCCTCGTACCGGGTGAAGTACTCCCCGATCACCTCCGACGAGGGCCGCGCGCCGTCCGCCTCGCCCAGCTCCATCCCCGGCAGCGCGTGCATCCCGTGCACCCGGTCGTAGGTCAGCGACGGCCACCGGAACTGCCACGCCCCACCGGCCCGCGGCGCATGGTCCAGCACCACGAAGTCCGTATCGGGCCGCAGGCCGGCCCGCCGCAGGTGGTACGCCGCCGACAACCCGGCCTGCCCGGCCCCCACGACCACCACGTCCATCGCCGTCATCTCATCCACGCCCACCCCAACCACACCGCCCCCGCCGCTCTTCCCGCCCCTCCCCTCCCCGCGGTGCCACCATGGAGCCATGAGCGACGCCTTCACCACCCGCGTACTGCACATCACCACCGGCAACGCCGAGACCGTCCACGACCTCACCGCCGACTGCACCGCCTTCCTCCGCGAGGCCGCCGCCGGCCGCGACGGCCTCCTCAACGTCTTCGCCCCGCACGCCACCACGGGCGTCGCCGTCCTGGAGACCGGCGCCGGCAGCGACGACGACCTCCTCGCCGCCCTGCACACCCTCCTCCCCGCCGACGACCGCTGGCAGCACCGCCACGGCAGCCCCGGCCACGGCCGCGACCACGTCCTCCCCGCCCTCATCCCCCCACACGCCACCCTCCCCGTCGTAGGCGGCGAACTGGCCCTGGGCACCTGGCAGTCGGTCTGCCTGGTCGACACCAACGTCGATAATGTGGATCGGCAGGTACGGCTGAGCTTCCTGGGCTGAGGGGGGCCGCTCAGGAGGCGCGGGGCCGACCCGGTGCTGGCGGTGGCGGCGGCGCGTGAAACATTCCCGCAGGTGCGGGCCCGATACCCAGACTCTTACCGGTGTGGAAGTGGGCCACGGAACACCCCCGCGGGCGCGGGGCCGACGTCGCCGGGGCCATTGGCACCCCTGGTCATCGCCGGAAAAGCCCCGCGGGTGCGGGGCCGACTGCACCGCGTACTCCGCGGACACGAGCTGGCGGGGAAGACCCCCGTGGGTGCGGGGCCGACACCGTCAACGACCTGGACGGCGAGCTGATCAACGGAAGACCCCCGCGGGTGCGGGGCCGACCTGGCGGGCGGGTCAGCGGGCCTCGGTGAGCTCGGAACACCCCCGCGGGTGCGGGGCCGACGGCGAGCTGCCGGGCGGGTGCCGGGGTCAGGAGGGAACACCCCCGCGGGTGCGGGGCCGACCCGTTGATCACGGCTGCCTCCTCGTTCTCGGTGGGAACACCCCCGCGGGTGCGGGGCCGACACTTGTTGAGCTGCGGCTCTAGTTGAGTGTGGGCTCGATTTCGTTCACTTGCATCGTGTCCTCCGGGGGCATCTAGCCTGGGGCAGGCTCCACAGCGGCCAGTATTGCAGCGCTCGGGTTCGGTCGTTGTGGGGGCCGCTGCGCTGAGGGTGTCCTTGGGGAGGTTGGCGGACATGAACCGGGACAACTCGGAGCGGACGGTGCGGGTGAGCTTCCTGGGGTGAGGGGGGTCGCTCAGGAGGCGCGGGGCCGGGCGGCGGGGGTTGCTGCCTTCGGGGAGACCGGTGGGCCACCGGTGATCTGGCGGCAATCCATCGATGGCAGACTGACCGCTCCTGCGGCCGAGGAGGCCCCGAGTGTCGATGCTGTCCAGCCTTCGCGGCGCCGTCCGACGCGGCCGCCCGCGACCCGTCGATCTGAGCCATCCGGCCCGGTCGCCGCTGGGCAGCGCGGTCGTCAACTGCGTGGCGTACGGGAAGGGCGGAAAGCGGCTGGAGGACTCCCGCGGCGCCGCGAAGGCCCTGGCGAGGGTGCGCAAGGAGGGCGCGGGTTTCGTCTGGATCGGTCTGCACGAGCCGCATGACGGCGAGCTGGCCGAGCTGGCCGGGTTGTTCCGTCTGCATCCGCTGGCCGTGGAAGACGCGGTCCACGCCCACCAGCGGCCCAAGGTGGAGGAGTACGGGGACACCCTGTTCGCCGTCTTCAAGACGGTCCGTTATGTCGAGCACTCCGAGTTCACCGCGAGCAGTGAGGTCGTGGCCACCGGAGAGCTGATGGTGTTCGTCGGCGCCGACTTCGTCATCACCATCCGGCACGGCGGGCACGGCTCCCTGGGCCCGCTCCGGGAGGAACTGGAGAGCGACCCGGCGCACTTGGCGAAGGGGCCTGCCGCGGTCCTGCACGCCATCGCGGACTGGGTGGTGGACGAGTACCTCTCGGTCACGGACGCGGTACGAGGCGATGTGGACGATGTCGAGACCGCGGTGTTCAGCGTGGCCTCCGGACGCCACGAGGCCGGCCGCATCTACCAGCTCAAGCGTAAGCTGATGGAACTGAAGCGAGCGGCCGCACCCCTCGACCGCCCCTTACAGCGGCTGGTCGAGCGGCAGACGACGCTCGTGCCGGAGGACATCCGCGCCTACTTCCGCGACGTGGCCGACCATCTCCTGCGTACGACCGAGCAGCTCGCCTCGTACGACGCGCTGCTCGACTCGATTCTGCAGGCGCACCTCGCGCAGGTCACCGTGGCCCAGAACGAGGACATGCGCAAGATCACCGCGTGGGCCGCGATCATCGCGGTGCCTACGATGGTGTGCGGCGTGTACGGAATGAACTTCGAGCACATGCCCGAACTCCGGTGGACGTACGGCTACCCCCTGGTCCTGGTGGCGATCGTCACCGTCTGTGCTTTCGTGCATCGGGCGTTTCGGCGCAACGGCTGGCTTTGAGCGGGCCGCCTGTCCGGCCTGGGCGGCCTGGGGGCCGACTCACCGCCGGTGCCGGACGGTCGTGTCGGGGCCGGTGCCGGGGCCGGGGGCGGCTCGGCGCGCGCCGCCCCCGACGGCTTGATGGAATGGCAGCGAAGGGCAGGTGAGATGGACCGGACGGCGGGAGGAACGGTGCCCGACCGCGATCCACCGGGATGGCGCGAGCCGCCATGCCCCGCGGACCACCGGGACGACGGCGCGGGGTG
>NZ_JBEYXH010000034.1:0-26766 GCF_040644755.1 Streptomyces sp. NPDC046887 | reverse complement strand
GTGGACCGGACGGCGGGAGGAACGGTGCCCGACCGCGATCCACCGGGATGGCGCGAGCCGCCATGCCCCGCGGACCACCGGGACGACGGCGCGGGGGGCGACCGGCCGGACACGGCGGCGTACGAGCGGCTGATGGCCATCGCGGACGCCGTGGACCGCGTCGGCGCCGGCCGGGACGAGGCGGTGGTCGGCCGGGAGCTCGGCGCCTACCTCCACCCTGATCTGTGCGACGCCGTCCTGGTGGAGCTGGCTCCTCCGCAGGAGGGAAGCGCCTCCCCGGACCCGTCCGGTCTCTGGCGACGTGTCGCCACGTACGGGCACCCGAGCGTGACCGCGGTGGTGGTGGCGGCATGGAGCCGTGCCGGGCGCTCCGGAGGCGGGTCCCTGGGCGGTGAGGTGAGATGGGATGGAGGCGGGGGCGCCTTGGTGAGCGCCGGGCCGCCGTCGTACGGCTCCGGTTCCGTCCTCCTTCCCGATGGTGGTCGGGCCGAGGTGCTGCTGGTGCCGCTCCAGGACCGCGGCACGAGGTTGGGCACGGTGGTCGCCGTACGCACCCGAGCGGGTGGCTTCGACCCGGTCGGTGCCGCCGCCGTGCGCTTCGCGGTACGGCAGACGTCCCTGCATGTGCGGCACGCCCGCGAACTGGCCGCGGCCGAGAGCAGCCTGCTGCATCTGCAGAGCGCCCTGCTCGCCGACCCCGGCCGCCCGCATCCCAATCTGGAATTCGCCGCCGACTACCTTCCGGCGGGGGCCGGGCGCTCGACCATGGTGGGCGGTGACTGGTGCCAGACGGTGCGGCTGCACTTCGGCCGCACCCTGCTGGCGGTGGGCGACGTCATGGGCCATGGCATCGAGGCCGCCGTGGACATGAACGCGTATCGCGGAGCGCTGCGCGACATCGCCTCCACCGATCTGGCACCGCACCGGGTGCTGCGCCGGCTGGACGCCCTGGTCGACGCGGAGGCCCGCCGTCCGGCCACCTGCGTGCTGGTCCGGATGGACCCCTCCCGGGACACCGCCTCCTTCTCGGCCGCCGGGCATCTGCCGCCGATCGTCTTCCACGCGGACGGCACGGCGACGGTGGTGGAGCTGCCGGTGGGGCCGCCGCTGGGCACCGGGTTCGGGGGCTACGAGCTCGTCACCTACCGGATGACCCCCGACGACACCCTGCTGCTGTACACCGACGGCCTGGTGGAACGGCGAGGTGAGGACATCGACGTCTCCCTGAGCCGGCTCACGGCCTTGCGCCCCGCGCACGGGCTGAGCGTGTCCGGACTGGTCGACGCGGTCGTCGACGGGCTGGGCGCACGGGACGCGGAGGACGACGTGGCCGTGCTGGCCGCTCGGTTCACGGCACGGTCCTCGGCGGCCGGCCCGGTGTGAGGACCTGGCCCCGCGCCGGCAGGACGCGGACCGGCTCCGAGCCGTTCGCGGAGCCGGTCTCCGCCCCTCGCCCGGAGGCGGCCCGGCCGGAGGGGAAGGAGTCGGGCGGGGCGGGTGCCGTGGTCAGCGGCCTTGGGCGAGCCGGCGTTCCAAGGGGGTGCGGTAGTGCGGGGTGATGCGCAGGTCCCCGAGCCACGCGGCCAGCGCGAGGGCCTGGGTGTCCACGGCCCGGCGGGCGTCAGGTCCCGGGTCGGTGAGCAGATGGGTGTTGACGTGGCCGGTGGGGTGCTGGGCCCAGGCGCCGACGATCCGGCCGTCGGCCCAGATGGTGGGGCCGATGTTGCCGTTGCGGTCGTAGAGGTCGCCGACGTGGGCCGGGTCGAGGTGGAAGCCCCGGTGGCGCCAGCCCATGGCGGTGGGGTCCAGCCCGGGCAGGAGCGCGACCCACGGTTCGGGGGCGGGAACGGGTTCGAGGTCGTCGGGAAGGAGGTGGCCGGTGGCGCTCCCGTCGTCGAGGTCGACGGCTTCGGCGCCGGTGTCGGTGAGGGCCTTGCGGGTGTCGGTGAGGGTCCAGCCGGTCCACCACTTCAGGTCTTCGACGGTGGCCGGGCCGAAAGCGGCCAGGTAGTGGCGGGCCAGCTCCGCCCTCGCCTCACCGCTGTCCCAGGCGCCGGCGGCCTCGGCGAGCGGGGAGAGCGTCCAGCGGAACTGGTTGGAGTTGAACCGGCCGTGGGGGCGGCCGCGGCGGATGCGGCCTTCCGCGGCCAGGACCCGCAGGATCCGTGAGGAGACCGCCTGGCGTGCCTCGTACGGTTTGCCGGGTGCGACGGTGACCTGCTCGCGCAACGCCGGTACGTCGGCGGCGAGCTGCGCCGCGCTCGCCTCACCGCGGGCGGCGAGTGCGGCCAGCAGGTCGTCCTCCACGGCCGCGTACCGCTCCCGGGTCCAGCCGAGGCCGTCGCGGAGGTGGACGGCGCAGGCCGCGCGTTCCTTCGCGGCGATGGCCCGGCCGGTGGACGCCTCGATGACCGGGGCCAGGCCGGTGGGGACGACGAACAGGGTGCGCCGCATGCACAGCATCCGCTCCAGGCTCCGCTCCTCGTACAGCGCGTGCTCCATCGTCGGGATGTCCGGGGCCCTGGTGCGGGCCGCCGTGGCCAGGAACACGGTGGACGGATCAGTGGCGTGCAGGCCGATCAGCGCCTGGGCGACGTCCGGCATCCGCTCGGCGTGATGGGCGGGCGCGAGGAGGTGCCGGGTACCTAGGCGGGCCCGGCGCTCGGCCGCGGTGACGCGGCGGCGGGTGCCGCTCACGAGTCCTTACCCCTTCCCGCCGAGACCGCCCGGAGGGTGCTGAGAACGGGCCCGGACGTCAGTACGCGGCGCGGGATCACTCGGGCATCATCGCGTATGGACAGGCGGTCGGCTCGCCTGATGACCGACGAGGGGATCGCCGCCGATCCGTACGTGCCGGTCGACATGGTCGAGATGCGTCTCCGGAGCGCGTGCCGGAAGCTGGCGGTGAACCGGCGCGCCGACGCGGTGCACCGCGCGCGAGCTCGGCCGACTGTGCGGGCGCGGCGACGCGTACTGCGCGTGAGCTCGGCCGGCTGTGCGGGCGCGCCACGACGGCGGGGCTCCGCACTCGGCACTGACGGAGGGAACACACGAGGAGCGCGGGTGGGGAGCGGTGCGGCGCCGGGCGAAGGGGCGAGGTGGACGACGTGAAGCACTGGCGGGCCCTGGCGGTCCTCGGTACGGCCCAGTTCCTGATGGTCCTGGACACCTCCGTGATGAACGTGTCCATCAGCAGACTGGTCGAGGACTTCGACACGGAGGTCACCGCCATCCAGACCGTGATCACCCTGTACGCGCTGGTCATGGCCGCCTTCATGCTCATCGGCGGCAGGTTCGGTGACATCCTGAGACGGCGCCGGATGTTCCTCACGGGACTGGCCGTCTACGGGGTCGGGTCGGCCGTGACCGCCCTGTCGCCCACCCTGTGGGTCCTCACGCTGGGCTGGTCGGTCATCGAGGGGCTGGGCGCGGCGATGGTGCTGCCGGCCATGGCCGCCCTGGTCGCGGAGTCGTACCGGGGGCGGGACCGTGCCGTCGCCTACGCGGTCGTCGGCGGCCTCGCCGGAGCCGGGATCGCGGTCGGCCCGCTGCTCGGCGGCTGGATGACCACGTACCTCACCTGGCGTCTGGTCTTCGCGGGCGAGGTCGTGGTGGTCGTGGCGGTGCTGCTGTGCCGGCGGGTGATCGCGACGCCCGCCCCGGGCCGGGCCCCGGCCCAGGCTGGACGCGGTGGGCGCGGTGCTCTCCGCCGCGGGGCTGGGTCTGGGCGTGCTGGGAGTGCTGCAGAGCAGCACCTGGGGCTGGGTGGCGCCCCGCAATCCGCCCTTCACTGTCCTCGGCTTCTCCCCCGCCCTGTTCGTGGTGGGCGCCGGGCTGGCGGTGCTGGCCGCCTTCCGCCTCTGGGAGCGGAGGCGTGAGCGCCGGGGCGCCGACCCCCTGGTGCATTTGTCCCTGCTGGGCCGGCCGGTGCTCCGGGCCGGCCTGACGACGCTGCTGGGCCAGAACCTGATCCTCCTCGGCCTGTTCTTCGCCATCCCGCTGTATCTGCAGGTGGTGCAGGGTTTCGACGCCTTCGAGACGGGACTGCGGCTGCTGCCGGTGTCGGCCACCATGCTGGCGACCTCCCTCTGCGGATCCTTGCTGGGGCGGTGGATGGGACCTCGCAGGGTGGTGCGGCTCGCCCTGGCGATCCTGGCGGCGGCCGTCGTGTGGCTGCTGGCCACCATCGACCCGGTCATCGACGACGCGCAGTTCGCCGGGGCGATGGCCGTGCTGGGCGTCGGCGTCGGCCTGCTGGCCTCGCAACTCGGCAACATCGTGCAGTCCGGCGTCGGGGAGGACGAGCGCAGCGAGGCCGGAGGGCTGCAGTTCACGGCCCAGAACCTCGGCTCGGCGCTGGGCACCGCCCTCATCGGCTCGATCCTGGTCGGCGCGCTGGCAGGCGCCTTCACGTCCCAGGTCGCGGACGACCCGCGGCTGTCCCCGGCCGCCCGTGAACAGGTCGGGGTCCGGCTGGAAGCCGGGATCACCTTCGTCTCCACCGAGCAGGTGCGTTCCGCGGCCGTACGGGCCGGACTGCCGCCGGCCGAGGTCGACGCCGTCACCGGCTCCTACGCCTCCGCCCAGCTCGACGGGCTGAAGGCGGCGATCCTCGCCACGGGAGGCGTCGCGCTCGCCAGTTTCCTGGTCACCACGCACCTGCCGAGCGCCCGTGCGGGCCGCCGGTCCGAACCCGCCCACGGCACCGCCCCCGCCGGACCGACCGGACCGACCGGGCCCACCGGACCGACCGACTGAGCGCGGAAGGAGAAGCCGGTGTCCAGAGGTGCGAGCAGGGTCGGCCAGCTCCTGGACCGACGGGAGCGGCGCGCCGAACACCGGGCCCGCACGGACTACACCGGCGGCGTCTACGGCTCCATGCTCGCGGCCTCCGTCGTCATCGGCGCCGGCTCCCTGGGCTCCTTCCCCCGGGCCGAGCTGATCCTGTTGCTGCTGCTCACCAGCCTGGTGTTCTGGGTCGCCCACGTGCACGCCGAGCTGTTCGGGGCGCGCCTCGCCCGGCAACCCCTGGACCGCCGGGTGGTCCTTCGCGTGTGCCGAGGCGAGTGGCCGATCGTCAAGGCGGCCGTACCGCCGGCTGCGGGCATCGCCTTCAGCCCCCTGCTGGGGCTGGACGTGCAGGGCGCGCTGTGGCTGGCGCTGTCCGTCGCCGTCGCCGGACAGGTGGGCTGGTCCGTCGCCGCGGCACACCGGGCGGGCGCCGGGCGGCGGATGGTGGTGACCAGCGCGGCGGTCAACGTCCTGCTCGGCCTGGTGATCATCTTCGTCAAGATCGCGTTGACGCACTAGCCGCCGCGGCCGGAGTCACCTGTACCGGGTGAGGTGGCGGCGGGGGGACGGGGCGCAGGGACGTCATCGAGAGCACCGTCCGCGTCCGAGCCCTGGGGCGTCCCGGGCGCCCGTCCGGTGGGAGGACCGCTCGTGCGTTACGAGATACGAGTTGAGGGACACCTGTCGGAGTCGCTGGCCAACGCGTTCCCGGAACTGGAGCACGTGGTGAAGCCCGGCCAGACCGTCCTGTTCGGCAAGGTGATCGACGAGGCCCACATGTACGGGCTGCGCACCCGCTGCCAGTGCGGCGAGGCAGCCTGGGCGGGCGGTAGGGGTCCTCCTCGACCCGCAGTCCAGGTCGGCCGGCCTCGTTGGTCAGGGGGTGGCGCGGCCGGGGGGTCGGGGCCGAGCTGGACGACGTCGGAGCGGTACCGTTGATCTACGGAAACACCCCGCGGGTGCGGGGCCGACCACCTCCTGGTGGAGGCCGAGCAGCACCTGTGCGGAACACCCCCGCGTGTGCGGGGCCGACGCGTGCCCGGCGATCAGCTGGCGCTCGCGGGTCGGAACACCTCCGCATGTGCGGGGCCGACTTGCCGACGGCCTGGCGGCTGATGTGGGCCAGCGGAACACCCCCGCATGTGCGGGGCCGACCGCAGCACTTGGTAGACGGTCCGGCCATCGGGAGGAACACCCCCGCATGTGCGGGGCCGACTTCACGAAGTGGACCCGGTCCAACGTACGCGCGGGAACACCCCCGCATGTGCGGGGCGGACGCTTGTTGAGCTGCGGCTCTACTTGAGGGTGGGCTCGAATTTTTTCACTGGCGTCGTGTCCTTCGGGTGCATCCGGTGGGTGGCAGGCTGCACGGTGGCCAGTATCGCAGTCTGGGGCTCGGTCGTTGTGGGGCGGCTGTGCTCGGGACGACTCGGAGCGTCAGGTCCGGCTGAGGGTCCGGCTGATGGGGCGGCCGGGCGGGGTGGTGGGGGCCTTCCGGGGGTCAGGTCGCGGTGGGGATGTGGCGTCCTGCTGCGAGGGCGGCGAGCGTGCGGAGTCGTGCGAAGTAGGTGGCGCAGTACTCCTCGTTGATCAGGGGCCTGACTCTGTCGAGGTCGCTGACACAGGCCCAGAGGACGGCGATGCCGGTGCCGTCGAGTCCGGTGCTCAGCTCTTGCTGGACGAGGGCGGCCACGTCGGCGTCGAGCAGGACCAGCTCCACGCCTTCGAGGTCCACACCGCGGAAGCCGGCGGGGAAGGGGGCGTGGCGGTGGGTTTGCCACAGGTCGGCGAGGCTGGCTTCGGATGGTGATGTGGTGTCGGCGGCCGTCTTTGGGGGCGGGGGAGGTGGGGGGAGGAGGAGGGAGACGGCGTCGAAGACGGCACCGACCAGGTCGACGGCCCTGGCCGGGGTGAGGGCGGCACTGGTCGCAGCGCCTTGCGTGAGCTTGTCGCGGAGGAGTCGGCCGCGGTCGAGTCGCGCGGCGAGTTCAGCCTCGATGAGTCCTGCGCCGGTGGCCTGCTCGATCAGGTCCCGGAGCGGGGCGCCGGCGCCGAGGCGCTCGGTGAGGACCTGTTCCAGGGCGAACAGGGAGTGTGGGACGGCGGCCGTCGCGAACTCGTAGCGGTAGTAGGAGTGGCGGATGAGCTCGCGAGAGGTCTCCAGCGTGCTCATGACGTACATCGACGCGCCGTCAGGCAGCACCAGGTCGGCGACCAGGGCGTGCGTGCCCGCGTGGTCGGGGGCGAGGTCACGGGCGCGGGGGTCCCGGTGCCGGTGGCAGCGGCGGGACGGTCATGTGCGGAGTCTTTCGTGTGGTGGGCGTCCGTGTCCTGGGGATTTCCTTCCGCTCTCGCCGTCTGGGGATTCGGCTTCGTGAGGGAGATTTGTGTGGCACATTGCCTTCATGGCACGCCGCATACTTCCGGTGCGCGTCGGTGACGTCGAACTCCTCGTGGAAACCGTCCCGGTGGCCGGGTCGGAGTCCACGTCCCGGCTGACCGACGCGGGAGACCGTGTGGTCGACGCGTTCGACCACGCCCGCGACGCACTCGTCGAGATCGCCTCGTCCGCCGCCGAAGCCGTCCACCGCCTGGGGCAGCGCGCGGCGCGGCCGCAGACGCTGGAGGTCGAGTTCGGCCTGAAGTTCTCGTTGCAGGGGAACGTCGTGGTGGCGGGGGCGTCGAGCGAGGCGACCCTGCTGGTCCGGGTGGTGTATGACGCCGCGGGGATCACGGATGAGGCTTCGGGAGGGGCCGGTTAGCGGGGGAGTGATGGGGGACGCGCGTATCGCGCCGTATCTGGGGAGGGTGCTGAGCGCGGGGGGTGAGGCCGCCGGTACGTGCTTCCAGGTCGCGTCGGGTCACCTGGTCACGGCCTGCCACATCCTGGAGAGGCTGGGGTGTGACCGGCCGGGGGATCGGGTGGGGACCGATGCGCTGGACGGTTCCGCGGTGGGGTGCGGGGCGGAAGTGGTGGTGGTCGACCACGCCCGTGACCTGGCTGTGCTGCGGCGGGAGGAGCCGCTGCCTGGGTCGGTGCCGCGGTTGGTGGACACGGACAGCTGTGATCTGCTGACCGATGTGGTGGTCACCGGGGTGTCGGAGGTGGAGGACGAGGAGGGTCACGAGTACCGGCACCTGGATGCCACCGGCGTCTGGCAGGGGGGAACGGTCCGGGGCAACGGGGTCGCGCTGGGCCGGCTGATCTCGACGTCGCTGATGCCCGGGATGAGCGGCGCGCCGGTGCGGCGGCTGTCGGACGGCGCCGTCGTCGGAGTGGTCTCGGGCCGTTACAACAGTACGGACGGCTGGCTGCGTGACTCGGTGTGGGTGGCCCGCGTCGAGGATCTGACGGAGCTGTTCGGGACCGTCGGGGGGCTCGCCGTCGTACGCCGGATCGTACTGGCGGGGGGAGAGCCGGAGACGGCTCTGTGGGCCGCCGCTGTCTCCGGTGCGGGCACTGTGCGGGGTCTTTCGGCCGGTTCGGCGGGCGGCCCGGGTCCGCGTGAGGCGGCTCTGGAGGCTGCCCGGGTCATGAGCGCGCTCGATGACAGCTGCCGGGGGGCTGGGCGGCTCGGGGCTCTGGTGGACGATCTGGTGGGGAGGGCCGCCGAGGGCGGCGAGGACGGGGCGCGGGTGCGCGACTTCCGTGCTCGGCTGCTGGCTCGTGGGCTTGACCCCCGGGTGCTGCTGCGTTCGACGGCGCAGCACCAAGAGGCTCTCGGGCGCTGGGCCGCGCCGCTCGGTGGAGCGGTGGACGAGGCGGAGGTCTCCGCGTCCGGGCGGCTTCTGGTGTCCTTCCGGCGGGTGCTGGCGGAGGAGGTGCGCGGACCGCTGTTCGCGGAGCTGGCCGAAGCGGGCCGCCGCAGTCTCGCGGCTGCCCTTGCCGACGAGCCTGCCGGTCCTCCTTCGGCGTTTCTCCGTGCTCTTGAGGCACAGCTGCTGCCGCTGCGATCGACCTCCACGGAGGCGGTGCTGGTCCGCGCCGATGCGGAGGAGGGCGCTGCGGAGGAGGGTGCCGGGGCGTCGGGCTCGTCCATTCCCCGGCGGACTGGGACGGCGTCGTACTACCACCGTGCCGAACTGTCGGCGCTGGCCGCGCAGATGACGCGGCTGCCCGACCCCGACCCGGATGTGGTGGGCCGTGAGGGACTGATCGCCGAGGTCGTCCGCAAGGTCGAACGGGGCATGGGCCGCCGGGGGAAGGCGACGGCCTTCCTGTCCGGGCAGCCCGGCGTCGGGACGTCCACGGTCGCGATCGAGGCGGCGCGTGGGCTGACTTCCGCCTTTCCCGGCGGGGTCTGCTACGTGGACCTGGCGGGGCTGGTCCCGCAGGCGCGCAAGCACCCTCGGGACGTGGTCAGGAGGGTGGGCGAGGCGCTCGGGCTGGACCTCGGCGGGGGTACCCGGAGCGATGCCCAGCTGTTCGAGGCGTTCACCGCCGGACTGCGGGACCGAGGCGTCCTGCTCGTACTCGACAACGCCCTGGACGCCGAACATGTCGCCCCGCTGGTGAACGTGCCCGCCACCTGCGGCGCCATCGTCACCTCACGCGACAGTGTGCAGGGGTACGCCGATCCCGGGCTGGCGTTCCGGGCCGGTCCGCTGGAGCGCGCCGCGTCCGTCCACGTGCTGGCGGGGTGGGACGAGGACGGCCCGCCGGAGCCGGCGGGCGCCGCGTACGCCATCCTGGACCGGATCGCCGACCTGTGCGCGGACGTGCCGATGGCGTTGCGCATGGTGGCCGCGCGCATGGCCGGCCGGCCCGACCTGTCCGCCGAGCACCTGCTGCAACTGCTGGAAACGGAGACCACCCGCCTCGACTACCTCGATGTCGGGGACCGCGCGGTCCGTGTCGCGATCGGCCTCAGCTACGACATCCTGGGCCCCGGCACCGCCCGCACCTTCCGGCTCATCGCGGCCGCCCCGGGGTTCGCGCTGACCGGGCCCGAGGCGGGGCACTGCCTGGACGCCCCGGCCTACGACCAGGAGAAGCTGCTGAACCGGCTGGTCGACCGCAGCCTCGCCGGACAGCGGGCCGTCCGCTCCTTCAGCGGCCGGCTCCTCGCCACCTTCACCCTGTTCGACCTGGTGCTGCTCTTCGCGAAGGAACGGCTGGCCCAGGAAGAACCGGTGGAGGACGTCAGGGACTTCCAGCACCGCTCGGTCGCCTATCTCGGCGACCGCCTGAAGGAGATCAACGAACAGCGCGGAGACGCCGACCTCTCGGGGGAGCTCGACCCCACCCGCTTCCACGCGGCGGTGCATCTCGCCGAGCTCAACGGCTGGCTGGACCTGGCGACCCGGCTGGCCGTCGAACTCCATGTGCTGCACTCCGCCCGGGGCGAACTCGACGCCGTCCTCGACATCAACGACACCCGGGTCGACCTCCATCTGCGCCACGGCCAGCCCGAGGAAGCCGTCAAGGCCTGCCTGCTCAATGCCGACACCCTCGCCGAGACCGCCTCCGCGGCGGCTCTCACCTCCGCCCGGCGCGCCGGGGAGATCGCCCGCGAGCACGCCCTGACCGCCCAGGCCGCCGAAGCCGACTTCACGGTGAGTCTGCTGCTGTGGAAGGAGGAGAACCTGTCCGCCGCGCTGGTGGCCGCGGAACGCGCCGCGGATGTGCTGATCGTCCTGGGACACGGGGCACGGGCCGTCCCCATCGCCATCAACACCTCCATCCTGGCGCGGGAGACGGGTGACACCGCGCGTGCCCTGCGATGGGGCCGCACCGCGTGCGATCTCGCCGAGCGCTGGGCCGACACCGCCACCCGCGCGTCCGCCTTCTTCGAACGCGCCCGTGCGGAGAGCGCCGACTCCAGGGCCTTCGACGCCATCGCCTCCAACCGCCGGGCCGAAGCCCTGTACAGGGCCGTCGAGAACTGGGGCGACGCGGCGGTCGCCTGCGGGAACGCGGCCCTGGCGGCCTCGTCCGCCAACGATCCGGCCACCGCGGTGGAGATGATGGGACGTGCCGCGGATCTCTGGGAACGCTGCGACAGCGTCCCCCATCTCCTCGTGGCGCTGGTCGACGGTGCGGCCCTCCACATGAGGGAAGGCGCGCATGTACAGGCCGGGCACGTGCTCGCCCGGGCACGGCGGACGGCCGAGGCCCGCGCGACCCCGGCCGAGGCGGTACCGCTGCACACCGAGGTCCTGTTGCGTGAGGCCGCGGTACGCCTCTTCCTGGCCGGTGCCGAGCACCCTGCCTCCTGGCTGCCCGACCTGCCCTCGCCGGGCGGCTCCGGCGCGCCGGCCGACGACGGGGAACTGCGGCGGGTACGCGAGGTACTGCGGCGCCACCGCGACGGCGCGCTCTCCCTCACCGAAGCGCGTGCGCAGACGCGGGGGTTCCTCTCGCGCCGTACCCGCAACGGCCCCGCGCCCTTTCCCCTGTGGCTGCACAAGCGGGTCGGCACGGAGCGCGCCGCCCGCACCGCCCTGGGCTCCGGCTGACAGCCGTACAACGGGCCTTGGCGTACGAGTGGGGCCGGTGCCCCGGGCACCGGCCCCACTCGCTGCCGCGGAGGTGAGGGCTAGACCAGGTCGAAGCGGTCGAGGTCCATGACCTTCGCCCATGCGGCGACGAAGTCCGTCACGAACTTCTCCCGCGCGTCGTCGGAGGCGTAGACCTCGGCGAGGGCGCGGAGTTCGGAGTTCGAGCCGAAGACCAGGTCGGCGCGGGTGCCGGTCCACCTGACGCGGCCGGTCTCGTCACGGGCCTCGAACTCGTCCTGGGCCGAGGACGTGGACTTCCAGGTGATGCCCAGGTCGAGCAGGTTCACGAAGAAGTCGTTGGTCAGCGTGCCCGGGCGGTCGGTGAGGACGCCGTGCCGGGAGCCGCCGGTGTTGGCGCCCAGCACGCGCAGGCCGCCGACCAGCACGGTGGTCTCCGGGGCGCTCAGCGTCAGCAGGTTGGCCCGGTCGAGGAGCAGGTACTCGGCGGGCAGGCGGGTGCCCTTGCCGACGTAGTTGCGGAAGCCGTCGTACGAGGGCTCCAGGGCGGCGAAGGACTCGATGTCCGTCTGCTCCTGGGTGGCGTCGACCCGGCCCGTGGTGAGGGGCACCTCCACCGCCACGCCGGCGTCCTTGGCCGCCTGCTCGACGGCCGCGCTGCCGGCGATGACGATCAGGTCGGAAAGGGAGACCTGGGTGCCGCCGTGGGCGTTGAAGGACTGTTGGATTCCGTCCAGGGCGCGCAGGACCTGGGCCAGCTCGTCCGGGTCGTTGGCCTCCCAGCCGCGCTGCGGCTCCAGGCGGATCCGGGCGCCGTTGGCGCCGCCGCGCTTGTCGCTGCCGCGGAAGGACGCGGCCGACGCCCAGGCGGCCGAGACCAGCTGGGCCACCGTCAGGTCGGTGGCGAGCACCTGCTCCTTGAGGGCGGCGATGTCCGCGGCGGTCAGCGGCTCACCGGTGCGCGCGGGCAGCGGGTCCTGCCAGAGCAGCACCTCGGAGGGCACCTCCGGACCCAGGTAGCGCTGGATGGGGCCCATGTCGCGGTGCGTCAGCTTGTACCAGGCACGGGCGAAGGCGTCCGCGAACTGGTCCGGGTTCTCGTGGAAGCGGCGCGAGATCTGCTCGTAGGCGGGGTCGAAGCGCAGTGAGAGGTCGGTGGTGAGCATCTGCGGCTTGTGCTTCTTCGACGCGTCGTGCGCGTACGGGATGGTCTCCTCGGCGTCCTTGGCGACCCACTGCTTGGCACCGGCGGGGGAGGTGGTCAGCTCGTACTCGTAGGCGAAGAGGTTGTGGAAGAACTCATGGCCCCACGCGGTCGGGGTGCTGGTCCAGGTCACCTCCAGGCCGCTGGTGATGGCGTCGCCGCCCTTGCCCGTGCGGTAGGTGCTGCGCCAGCCCAGGCCCTGCTCCTCCAGCGGGGCGCCCTCGGGGTCCGCGCCGACGTTCTCGGCCGGGCCCGCGCCGTGCGTCTTGCCGAAGGTGTGGCCGCCGGCGATGAGGGCGACGGTCTCCTCGTCGTTCATCGCCATCCGGCGGAAGGTCTCGCGGATGTCCCGGGCGGCCGCGATCGGGTCCGGGTTGCCGTTGGGGCCCTCGGGGTTGACGTAGATCAGGCCCATCTGGACCGCGCCGAGCGGGCTCTCCAGCTCACGGTCGCCGGTGTAGCGCTCGTCGTCGAGCCAGGTGGTCTCCGGGCCCCAGTAGACGTCCTCCTCCGACTCCCAGACGTCCTCACGGCCACCGGCGAAGCCGAAGGTCGTGAAGCCCATGGTCTCCAGGGCGACGTTGCCGGTGAGGATCAGCAGGTCGGCCCAGGACAGCGCCTGGCCGTACTTCTTCTTGACCGGCCAGAGCAGCCGGCGGGCCTTGTCCAGGTTGCCGTTGTCCGGCCAGCTGTTCAGCGGGGCGAAGCGCTGCTGACCGGCGCCCGCGCCACCGCGGCCGTCGCTGACGCGGTACGTGCCGGCGCTGTGCCAGGCCATCCGGATCATCAGCGGCCCGTAGTGGCCGAAGTCGGCCGGCCACCAGTCCTGCGAGGTGGTGAGCACCTCGGCGATGTCCCGCTTCACCGCCGGCAGGTCGAGCCCCTGGAACGCGGCCGCGTAGTCGAAGTCCGCGCCCAGCGGGTTCGCCACGGCGGGGTTCTTGGCGAGGATCTTCAGATTGAGGCGGTCCGGCCACCACTGGCGGTTGCCCCCGCCCTGGGTGGGGTGCGGCGCGCGGCCGTGGGCCACCGGGCACCCGCTCGCCTGCGCCTCGGGCACCTCCGGAATGGCCGTCTCCGGCGAATCCGGGACGGTGGGGTCGAAGACGTGCGACTCGTGGTTCTCGCTCATGGGTAATCCTTCCGGACCCGGCGGGTCGTGAGGGCGCTGAACGGGGGGATTTCGGGTCGTACAGAAGGGGCACGCCGGGTGCCGGGGCCTCGTCGCAGGCCGTTCGAACGCCGCACGGAGACCGCGCTCCCGGGCGGGGCGACGAGGACGGTGCCCGGTCGGCGGGCGGTGCCGCGCCGTCGGCCGGCGGGGTTCCGTCGGGTGTCTCTGCTGCCGAACCGGAATCTTCCTGTCTCTAGGCTGTCGCTGGGATCGATCCTACGATGGACTTCGTCCAAGTCAAGAAGTGCACTAAGGGCGGCATGGCGACCGGAGCGCGGCGCTCACGGATCTTCCGGGGATCGTGTGCTCCCCAAGAAGCGGGCAGGTGAAACGGGATGAGCGACCTCCTTCGACGGCTGCGGGGGCGTGGCTGGCGGCTGACCTCGCAGCGGCGCGTCGTCGCGGAGGTCCTCGACGGCGACCATGTGCATCTGACGGCGGACGAGGTGCATCTGCGGGCCGCCGCGCGACTGCCCGAGATCTCCCGCGCCACCGTCTACAACACGCTGGGCGAGCTCGTCGCCCTCGGTGAGGTGCTGGAGGTCTCCACCGTGGGCCGGGCCAAGCGCTACGACCCGAACGCGCGCCGCCCCCACCAGCACCTGGTCTGCTCCGGTTGCGGCACGGTCCGCGACGTCCATCCGGTCGGCGACGCCCTCGGCGACCTGCCCGAGGGCGAGCGGTTCGGGTTCGCCGTCGGCGCGGTGGAGATCACCTACCGGGGGCTGTGCCCGGGGTGCGCCTGACGGCGGCAGGGCCGCCATGGGTCGTACCTGGTCGATTTCTCGGCCGGAGGCGCCCGGGCGGCCGGCGTCACGGGGGCGTGTCGAATCCCTTGTGTCCGTGTCCGGAATCGTTCAAGGGACGGCAAAGCGGAAAATGGCGCGGCTAGGTTAGGTAAGCCTCAGTCGTCCTCTCGGCCGAAGGCGCACCCTCACCTGCCGGAGTACCCATGCGTCCCATCACGCGCCCCGTCGCCACGCTGTCCGCCGTCGCCGCTCTGCTCGCCCTCGCCGGCTGCGCCGAGAAGGCCGACGCCGGCGACGACGCGATCCGGGTGACCGCCACCGACACCACCTGCGAGACCTCCCGCAAGGAGGTCGCGGCGGGCCACCTGGAGCTGGCCGTGGAGAACAAGGGCTCCAAGGTGACCGAGGTCTACGTCCTCTACCCGGACGACCGGATCGTCACCGAGCGCGAGAACATAGGCGCCGGTACGAAGGCGAGCATCACGGCCGAGATCCAGCCCGGCGCGTACGAGATCGCCTGCAAGCCGGGGATGAAGGGCGACGGCATCCGGCAGAAGCTCACCGTCACAGGCGGCAAGGCCGCCCAGCGCGATCCCCGACTGGACGAGGCCGTCGCCGCGTACCGCACCTATGTCCGCGAGCAGGCCGAGCAGACCCTGCCCCGGGCCAAGGCGTTCACCGACGCGGTCAAGGCCGGCGACCTGGCGGCCGCGAAGAAGGCCTACGCGCCTTCGCGGATCGGCTGGGAGCGCACCGAGCCGGTGGCCGAGTCCTTCGGCGACATCGACCCCAAGGTGGACGTCCGCGAGGACGGCCTGGAAGAGGGCCAGAGCCTGGAGAAGGACTGGACCGGCTGGCACCGGCTGGAGCGCTCGCTCTGGAAGGACGGCAAGATCACCGACCGGGACAAGCAGCTCGCCGACCGGCTGCTGGCCGACCTGACCGACTGGCAGCGCCGGGTGGGCACCGCGCAGATCACCCCCACCTCGATGGCCAACGGCGCCAAGGAGCTCCTGGACGAGGTCGCCACCGGCAAGGTGACCGGCGAGGAGGAGCGCTACAGCCACACCGACCTGGTCGACTTCAAGGCCAATGTGGAGGGCGCGGAGAAGGCGTACACCCTGCTGCGTGCCACGGCCCAGAAGAACGACGCGGCGCTGGTGAAGCGGCTGGACGCGGCCTTCGCCGACCTGGACAAGAAGGTGGACGCCTACCGCAACGGGCCGGGCAGCCATGACTTCCGGGCCTACGACACCGTCCGCGAGGCCGACCGCAAGAAGCTCTCCGACGCCGTCAACGCCCTGGCCGAGCCGCTGTCGAAGCTCGCGGCGGCCGTGGTCGGGAAGTAGCCGGACACCATGGCGGACGCCACGAACGAGGAAGCCGCGCCGGCGCCCTCCCGGCGCTCCCTGCTGGGCTGGGGCGGTGCCGGGCTGGCGCTGGGCGCGGCGGCCGTCGGCGGCACGATGGCCGTACGCGAAGCCGTCGGCAGCGATGAGTCGTCGGCGGACCAGGCCGTGCCTTTCCACGGTCGGCGGCAGGCCGGTATCGCCACCGCCGTCCCCGACCGCCTGCACTTCGCCGCCTTCGACGTCACCACCACCGACCGCGCCGAACTCGCCGCGCTGCTGCGGGAGTGGTCGGCCGCGGCCGCCGCCCTGACCCAGGGGCGCCCGGTGGGCGGGGGCGCCACCGGCGGGCTGCCCGAGGCGCCGCCCGACGACACCGGCGAGGCGCTCGGGCTGAAGCCCGCCCGGCTCACCCTCACCCTGGGGCTCGGCCCGTCGCTGTTCGCCAAGGACCGCTTCGGCCTGCACACCCGGCGCCCCGCCGCCCTGACCGAGCTGCCGAAGTTCCCCGGCGACAACCTCGACCCGGCGCGCGGCGGGGGCGACCTGTGCGTCCAGGCCTGCTCCGACGACCCCCAGGTCGCCGTGCACGCCGTCCGCAACCTGGCCCGTATCGGCTTCGGCCGGGTCGCGGTGCGCTGGTCCCAACTCGGCTTCGGCAAGACGTCGTCCACCACCCCGGACAGCCAGACGCCGCGCAACCTGTTCGGCTTCAAGGACGGTACCGCCAACATCGCCGGCACGGACGACAAGGCACTGGACCGCCATGTCTGGGTCTCCGCGGCCGACGGGCCGGACTGGATGGTGGGCGGCTCCTATCTGGTCGCCCGGCGGATCCGGATGCACATCGAGACCTGGGACCGCACCTCGCTGCGGGAGCAGGAGGACGTCATCGGCCGCACCAAGGGCGAGGGGGCCCCGGCGGCCAAGGCCGGCGAGCACGACGCCCCGCTGCTCACGGCGATGCTGCCGACCGCGCATGTCCGCCTCGCCCACCCCGACAGCAACGGCGGGGCCCGGATGCTGCGCCGCGGCTACTCCTTCACGGACGGCACCGACGGCCTGGGCCGCCTGGACGCCGGACTGTTCTTCCTCGCCTACCAGCGCGATGTGCGCGACGCCTTCATCCCGGTGCAGCGCGCGCTCTCCCGGAACGACGCGCTCAACGAGTACATCCAGCACACCGGTTCGGCGGTGTTCGCCATCCCGCCGGGCGTCCGCGACCAGCACGACTGGTGGGCCCGGGGGCTCTTCACATGACCAACTCCTCCGAGCGAAGGGGGCCGGGATGCTCGGCAACTACCTGATCGGCCTGCGCGAGGGACTGGAGGCCGCCCTGGTGGTCTGCATCCTGATCGCCTACCTCGTCAAGACCGGGCGCCGCGACGCGCTGCGGCCGGTGTGGCTCGGGGTCGCCGCGGCCTGCGCGCTCTCCCTCGCTTTCGGCGCCGCCCTGGAGTTCGGCTCCCGGGAGCTCACCTTCGAGGCGCAGGAGGCGCTCGGCGGGACGCTGTCGCTGGTCTCGGTGGGCCTGGTCACCTGGATGGTGTTCTGGATGCGCCGTACCGCCCGCCATCTCAAGTCCGAGCTGCACGACCGGCTGGACCAGGCCCTCACCATGGGCACCACCGCCCTGGTGGCCACCGCCTTCCTCGCGGTCGGCCGCGAGGGGCTGGAGACGGCCCTGTTCGTCTGGGCCTCGGTACGGGCGAGCGGCGAGGGCACCCAGGCGCCGCTGGTCGGCGTACTGCTCGGGCTGGCCACCGCCGTGCTGCTGGGCTGGCTGTTCTATCGGGGCGCCCTGCGGATCGACCTGGCCCGCTTCTTCACGGTCACCGGCGCCCTGCTGGTGGTGGTCGCCGCCGGGGTCCTCGCCTACGGCCTGCACGACCTCCAGGAGGCCCGCTTCCTGCCCGGTCTCGCCGACAAGGCCTTCGACGTCTCGGCCGCGGTCCCGCCGGACAGCTGGTACGGCACCCTGCTGAAGGGCGTCCTCAACTTCCAGCCCGACCCGACCGTCCTCCAGGCCGTCGTCTGGTGCCTCTACGTGGTGCCGGTTCTCGTCCTCTTCCTCCGTCCTCGCCGTCGATCGGTGACCGGCTAGTCGGCGGGCGGGGGGTCCTTGGACTCGGGCATCTCGTGGTGCGCGGCCGGTTCCCGGTCGCTGCGGGCGGCGGTGGCGCACAGGTCGTCCACCAGCGGGAGCACGCGCTGGGCGTAGCAGAGCAGCAGCCGTCCGGCCGTGGTGGGGACGACTCCGCCGGGACATCGGAGATAGAGCGAGAAGCCGCAGATCCGTTCCAGTCGGTGCAGTCGGCGGGTGACGGTCGTCCGGTTGACGCCGAGCAGCCGGGCGGCGCCGTGCAGGGTGCGGGCCTGGTCGATCGCCCGGAGTAACTGGAGGTCCTGGAGTTCGATGTCCATGGGGGGATCCAATGCGTGGGGGGAGGGGGAGACGCGGACTGCCGCCGGTGGGGCGCCGGGGCAGGGGCCTGGTTACGCCGGTCGGACCGCTCGGAGCCCGGAGGTGTCCACCGCCGTGGCCCGCTGGCGGGCGAGGGCCCGCAGGGCGCTGGAGAGGCATCGGGCGAACGCGGGCATGAGCGCCGCGCCCGGGCCGTCGGCGCGGGACAGCAGGGAGTGCCGGATGCCGAGGGTCAGGTCGGCGATCGGGCGCAGCACCACCCCGGGCGGGACCGGGCGCAGGACCTGGTGGAGCGTCACACACCGCCGGCTGCGGAGGATGGCGCCCCGGCAGTCGCTCACCGGCGGCAGGTAGTGGGTGAGCCGGGGGTCGAAACCGGAGTCCGCGCAGAGCGCGCGCAGCTTGTCGGTGCAGCCGTCCGGGCCCGAGCAGGTGATCCAGTCCTCGTCCGCCAGATCGGCCATGGCGATGCGCGGGGCATGGGCCAGCGGGTGGTCCGCGCCCATCGCCAGTGCCACCTGCGACCATCCGACGACCACCTCCGCCAGCCCGGTCCGGGACAGCGGCGGGGTGTCGCTGTAGGTGTCGACCAGCGCGATGTCGACCTCGCCGGCCCGCACCAGCTCCGCCAGCTCCCATGAGGAGGTGGCGGTCCGGACCCGGGGGCGCCGGACGCCGACGTCGACGCAGTCGAGGCAGCGCAGCAGGAGTTCATGCAGCGGAGTGGTGGCCCATCCCACGCGCAGCAGACGGTCCCGCTGGGCGTGCAGGGCCGCCAACCGCTGCTCCAGTTCGTGCAGCAGGTGCACGATCGGCTCGGCGCGGTCCAGGACGGCGATGCCGAGCGCGGTGGGCCGGGTGCCCTGGATATCCCGCTCGAAGAGCGTTCCGCCCAGGGTCTCCTCCAGCCGGCGCACCTGCCGGCTGAGGTTCGGCTGCGACAGGCCGAGGGCGGTGGCCGCCTGGTTGACACTGCCGAGTTCGGCCACGGCGCGCAGGATGCGGAGATGGCGTAGCTCAAGATTCATGGCGCGCAGTAAACCGCCATCGGGTGCCCGTCACCACACCTGTGAGTAAATTTGTCCGCCGTCGCAATGTTACGCGAGTAGACGTATCCGATCGCCCGGATTTCTTTGACGGTTATGCCGAGTATGTCCCCCGGGTGGTGTCCGGGGATATGCGGCGAAGGCATAGCGCTCCGGCATTACCCAGGAGCGTTCCCACCAGGTGAGAATCAGCCCAGCCGAATCGCGAGCCTTGCCGCGCGAGCTGCATCCCCCCACCACCGCAAGGGTTGATAATGTTCGACCTTGAACCACTGACCGAAAAGTGTAAGTACGTGCTGTCCGAGGCTGACCATGTGTGCATAGGTATCAGCCCCTTCAATAGCTACTTCAGCACGCAGCGCATCGCCGCGCTCGCCGGCTGGGCCATGGCCCGCTTCGGGTCCTGCCACTTCTTCGTCCCGGACGCCGCGGCCGTGTACACCCTCGAAGCGCTGGGCTACCCGGCGGAGCGCGCCCGGCACAAGGCCGCCCGCCAGGGCGCCTATGTGCACAACAAGCTGGCCACCGCGCTCACTTCACTCGGGGTCGCCCGGCCCGAGGACCTGGTGTGGGGGGCCAGGCGCCTGGCGGCGTGCCCCCGCTACCAGGAGCTGCACGACCACGCGCGGTGGCTGTTCGACACCCACGACGACTTCCGCGACGCCTGCCTGGACGCCTCCCGCTGGGTGCTCGACCGCAAGCTCCCGGACGGCCGGGAACCCACCGGGGAACAGCTGCTCCTCGCGGTGCGCTATTTCCTGGCGGAGCTGCCGATGTTCACCGACGCGGCCACCATCTGCCTGGGCAGTCCCGGACATTCCTCGCTCTTCGTCTACCACCAGCGCGTCCGTTTCCTGGAACGCTTCTACCGGAGGGAATTGGCGTGGCACCCCGTCGAGCAGCAGGGATTTCTCGTGGTGACCGAGAATCCTCTGGTGGAGCAGCCGGTATGAGGGCCGACCGGCCGGCGGAGGCCGCCGACGACTACGCGCTGACCCCCGTGCCCCGGGAGGCCCGGCACTCCTGGGTTTCCGTGGCGGTGCAGCGGTTCGGCCAGGTCTCCTCGTTCCAGCAATTCATGGTCGGTGCCGTTCTCGGCTACTCCATGACCTTCTGGGACGCCTTCCTCGCCATCACCTTCGGCTCCGTGCTGCTGGAGTGCATCACCATCGCCCTGGGCATCGCCGGTGTCCGGGAAGGGCTCTCCACCTCCGTGCTGGCCCGCTGGGCGGGCTTCGGTCACAAGGGCTCGGCGGCGGTGGGCCTGCTGATCTCGCTGAGCCTGGCCGGCTGGTTCGGGGTCCAGAACGGCGTCTTCGCCGAGGGCATGCACGATCTGGCCGGCTGGGCGCCCGCCTGGGTGTGGGCGATCGCCGGCGGCACCGCGGTCACCGTGATCGCGCTGTACGGCTTCCAGGCGATGGCCCGGACCGCGTGGCTCACCGTGCCCGCCTTCCTGGCCCTGGCCGGTTACGCGATCGTGGACACCCTGCGCGAGCACTCCCTGAGCCAGCTGGTCACCGCCCCGCCACCGGGTCCGGTGATGTCGCTGGCGGAGGGGACCACACTGGTGGCGGGCGCCTTCGTGCTCGGCGCGATCATGACCCCGGACATGACCCGCTTCAACCGGAGTTCCGCCGACGTCGTCAAGCAGACCGTCATCAGTGTGACGCTCGGCGAGTACGTCATCGGCCTCACCGCGGTCCTCCTCGGCCACGCCGCCCGCAGCGCCGACGTGGTCGGCATCATCACCTCCTCGTCCGGACTGCTCGGCACCCTGGTCCTGGCCACCGCGATCGTCAAGATCAACGACTGGAACCTCTACTCGTCCTCGCTGGGCCTGGTGAACTCCGCCGAGGTGCTGCTCGGCCGACGGCTGGGCCGGCGCGGGGTCACGGTCGTCCTCGGCGCGGTGGGCACCCTGCTCTCCGCCCTGGGCATCGTCGGCCACTTCACCGGCTTCCTGACCACCCTGGGGGTGCTGGCCCCGCCGGTGGCCGGCGTCATCATCGCCGAGTACTTCGTGGTGCGGACGTGCCGCCCGGTGTTCGACCGGGCCCGGGCCGACGGCGTACTGCCGGAGACGGGCGCCCAATGGCTGCCGCTCTCCCTGGTGTGCTGGGCGGCCGGCTGGGCCGCGGGCACCTGGGTCGAGCCCGGCATCCCCGCCGTCAACGCGCTGCTGGTGGCGTTCCTGCTGTACGCCGCGGTGGGTCCCGTCCTGGCCCGCCGCGCCCGGGCCCGGCGGACCGCTCCCGCGCCGCACGACTTCGGCGACCGGCTCGCCCCGTCCGGCGAACGCCCGCCGGAAACCGTCCCGTACGACGCCTGACCCGCCGTCCGGATCCCCGTACCGCCGCCGTCCCTCGCCCAAGGGGGGCGCGTTCCGACCGCCGTCCAGAACACCCAAGGAGGCCGCCGTGCTGCCGCTGATCACCCGGGAAGAGCTCCGCCAGGCGATACGGGAGCGGTCCGTCATCGTCGTCGACACCATGCCCGCCGACTACTACGCGCGAGAGCACCTGCCGGGTGCCCGCAACATCCCCGGCTTCCCCTACGAGGAGGCCGCCGCGTTCACGGACGCGCACGCACCCGCGGTGGTGCCGGACCCGTCCGTCCCGATCGTCGTCTACTGCGCCAACGTGCCCTGCCGCAACAGCGAGCTGGTCGGCGCCCGGCTGGCCGAGCTGGGCTACGCCGATGTGCGCAAGTACCGCGAGGGGATCGAGGACTGGGTGGCCGCCGGGCTGCCCACCGAAGGTTCCCTCGCCGAGGCCCGGCCCGTCCCCGGCACCGGATCGGCCGCCTGAACCCCGGCCCGGCGGGACACCACCGGGCCGGCCGCCCCGTCCGTCCGCACCACCGAATCCCCAGGAGGAAATGTCATGTACAAGACAGCCACGACGGTGACCGCCGCCCTGCTGATGCTGGGCGGAGCCGCCCTGCCCGCGGCCGCGGCCGCCCCCACCGCCCCGGCGCCGCACCGCGCCGAGGCCGCCGCCCCCAGCGAGATCGACGTCACCTCGGCCAACTTCGGCCAGGTGGTGGAGTACTCGAAGACCACACCGGTGGTGCTCGACTTCACCGCCACCTGGTGCAGCTGGTGCCAGAAGCAGAAGCCCTACCTCGCCCAGTACAACAAGGACGACAAGGGCGCCTGGATCTGGGCCCGCGTCGACGCCGACACCAACCGCGACCTGATCAAGAAGTTCAAGGTCAAGGGTCTGCCGACGCTGGTGAACATGCAGAACGGCGCGGACGCCGGCAGCCGGCTGGTGGGCTTCGACGGGGCCCAGTCGCTCCGTACCTGGCTGAACAACCTGTGAGGCACTGAGAGACCGGTCCGGCGCCGGACCGGTCGGCTCCGGAGAACGGCCCGGCGCCGGGGCCGGTCGGCTCCACCGGTCAGCCCGGCGCCGGACCGGTCGGTGAACCCCGGTCGGCCCGGCGCCGGGCACCGGCCCGCGGCAACGCGCCCGTCGGCGTGCCGCGGGCCGTACCCCGCCGGTTCCGCGCACTCCCCGTCAGACCCACACCCCCCCACGAAAGGCACAGCCCATGCGTCATTACGCCAGCACCACCGGCCGGCCAGGGACGCCGGAGACGCCGCCCGGCCGGCTCCGCGCCGCCCGGCGGCGTACCTCCGGTCGCCGGCGCCTCGACCGGGCGCGCCTCGCCGCGGCCCTGGCCGCCACCCTCTGCCTGCCCCTGGTGGCCGCCGCGACCGTGCCGGCGCAGGCCGCGGGGCGCACCGGCACGGGCTCGCCCGCCGCCGTCGACCGGGCCGCCCCCGAGGCCGCCGTCCATATCGTCCAGCTGAACGACGTCGAGGCGACCAGGGAGGCGGTCACCAAGGTGGCCACCGAGATGACCGCCACCCATGGCGGCAGTGTGCGGCGGGTGTACGCCGATCCGATGCAGGGCTTCTCCACCGTGCTCACCCCCGAGCAGCTGAAGATGTACCTCAAGGACACCCGGGTCGGCTCCGTCACCGAGAACCGGACCTACACCGCGGCCGGGCGCCTCGGCGGGACGTCCCCGGCGGCGGCCGCGCCCTGGGGGCTCGACCGGATCGACCAGCGGGAACTGCCCCTGGACGGGAAGTACTCCGTCGGGCGGACCGGAGCCGGGGTGCGGGTCTATGTGGTGGACACCGGGGTCCGGGCCGGCCACGGCGACTTCGCCGGGCGGGCCCGCGGCGCCTATGACGCGATCAGCCAGCGCGAGGGCGGCGGCGGCCAGGACTGCCACGGCCACGGCACCGCCACCGCGGCGATCGCGGCGGGCCGGGCGACCGGAGTGGCCCGGCAGGCCCGCGTGGAGTCGGTGCGGGCGCTGGGCTGCGACGGCACCGGCACGCTGGAGCATCTGCTCACCGCGGTGGACTGGATCACCACCCATGCCCGCAAGCCCGCCGTGGTCGCCCTCGGCTTCTCCGGCCCCGCCGGCTCCGTACTGGACCTCCAGCTCTACCAGATGACCGAACAGGGCATCGCGTACACGGCTCCGGCGGGGAGCGGTTCCGGCGGTTCGGACACCGACTCCTGCGATCTGACGCCGGGCCGCCAGACCACCGCGCTCACCGCCGGTGCCACCGGGCGGGACGACAGCAGGGTGGCGGGGACGGGGCGCGGCTCCTGTGTGCACCTGTTCGCGCCCGGCGCCGGCATTCCGGCGGCGTCCGCCGCGTCCGACCGCTGCTGGACCACCCTGACCGGCACCTCGGCCGCCGCCGCCGCGGTCGCCGGGGCCGCCGCCCTGCAGCTCGCGGCCCGGCCCACCGCCGGCCCCGCCGAGCTGGACAAGGCGCTGATCGACGGCTCGACCAAGGACCGGGTACGGAACGCGGGCGAGGACTCGCCCAACCGCCTGCTGTACGTGGCGGAGCAGGCCCCGGGCCGCGCGGCCGCGCCGGGGGAGCCGGGCCGGTGAGCGCCGAGTCGTCCCTGGGTATCCGGCCGGACGGGGACGGGGACGGGGGCGGGGGCGGTACGGGGGAGGGGGGCGCCGCCGGCGTCCATGAGGTCGTCGTCATCGGCTCGGGCCCGGCCGGGTTCACCGCGGCGCTGTACGCGGCGCGCGCCGAACTCCGCCCGCTCGTCCTGTGCGGGGAGGCCTTCCTGGGCGGCGCGCTGGCCACCACCACCGAGGTGGAGAACTACCCCGGCTTCCCCGAGGGCGTCCAGGGGCCCGAACTGATGGACCGGATGCGCGCCCAGGCGGAACGGTTCGGCGCGCGGACCCTGGAGCGCGAGGTGGTGGCCGTCGAACTGGGCGGCCCCGTCAAGCGGTTGACCGACTCGCGGGGCGCGGTCCACCGGGCCCGCGCGGTGATCGTGGCCACCGGGGCGGGCCACCGCCGCCTCGGCCTGCCCCGCGAGGACGAACTCGCCGGCCATGGCGTCTCCTGGTGCGCCACCTGCGACGGCTTCTTCTTCCGGGGCCACGATCTGGCGGTGGTCGGCGGTGGTGACACGGCCCTGGAGGAGGCGGCCTTCCTCAGCCGGTACGCGCGCTCGGTGACGGTCGTCCACCGCCGCTCGATCCTGCGCGCCTCCCGGGTGATGCGGCGGCGGGCCCTGGCCAACCCCAAGATCACCTTCCTGCTCGACCACGAGCTGGCGGAGCTGCGCGGGGATTCCTCGCTCACCGGGGTCGTCGCCCGTTCCGTCCGTACCGGCGAGCGGGCGCTCCTGCCGGTGACCGGCCTCTTCGAGGCGATCGGGCACCTCCCGCGCAGCGAACTCTTCGCGGGAGTCCTCGACATCGACGAGAACGGCTATCTGCGGGTGGAGCCGGGGTCCACCCGGACCGGTGTGCCCGGTGTCTTCGCCGCCGGGGACGTGGTCGACCATGTCTACCGCCAGGCGGTGACGGCGGCGGGTACCGGTTGCGCCGCCGCGCTGGACGCGGAGCGCTACCTCGCCGCCCTCGACGGTGGAGACAGGCGCGACGCCTGGTCGTCGATCCCCCTTGCCGTCACGCCGTCTCGAACGGTGTGACAGGGGTGGCCGTGTGCCCGAGTGGTCAGGGAACCGCCTGCAAAGCGGTCTACATCGGTTCGAATCCGGTCGCGGCCTCTGTCGACGTCAGCCACGCAGTACATCCGGCGAACATGCCGGCGAACATCCCGGCGAACGGAAATCCGCTGCCATGTCCCACCACCCTCCGGGTCCCTCCGCCACCGAGCCGCCCCTCCCTCCGCCGCGCGGAGGGCTCGCGGTGGCCGCCGTGGCCCTTGCCGTCTTCTCCCTGGTCACCACCGAGATGCTGCCGGTCGGCCTGCTGACCCCGATGAGCACGACGCTCGACGTCTCCCATGGCACGGCCGGGCTGGCGATGACCCTTCCGGGGATCGTGGCCGCGCTGTCCGCGCCCCCGCTGGCCCTCGCCGCCGGACGGCGGGACCGCAGACCGGTGCTGTGTTGGCTGATGGCCCTGCTGGCGGCGGCCAACCTGGCCACCGCGTTCGCCCCCCACTTCGCCGTGCTGCTGGGGGCCCGGGTGCTCATCGGGCTGGCCATCGGCGGGATCTGGCCGATCGCGGTGGGTATCGCCGTACACCTGGTACCGGAGAGAAGCGCCCCCGCCGCCACCTCGGTGATCTTCGGTGGTATCGCTGTCGGGTTCGTCGTCGGGGTGCCTCTCGGTACCTTCGTCGGGGGCCTGGGCGACTGGCGGCTTCCCTTCACGCTGGTGGGGCTGCTCTGCCTGCTGCTGCTCGTCGCCCTGGCGGTGCTGCTCCCCCCGCTGCCGTCGCACCGGCCGGTGCGGGCGGCGGACCTGCCGGGCCTGCTCCGCGACGCGCGGCTGCGCGCCGGACTGCTCGTCACCGCGCTGCTGGTCACCGGCCACTTCAGCGTCTACACCTATCTGCGGCCCCTGCTGGAGTCGGTCACCGCGACACCTCCGGGACTGATCAGCAGTCTGCTCCTGGTCTACGGGGCCGCCGGGGTGGCCGGGAACTTCCTGGCCGGAGCACGCGCCCACCGCGCCCCCGGCGGCACACTGGTCGGGGTGTCGGTCCTGCTCGCCGGGTCGATGGCACTGATCCCGGCGTTCGGCGCGGCGCCGGTCGCGCCCTGGATCCTGCTCGCCGCCTGGGGGACGGCCTACGGCGGTGTCTCGCTCAGCGCCCAGGGCTATGTGGCGCGGGCCGCCCCGGAGGCCGGCGACATGGGTTCGGCCCTGTTCATCTCCGTCTTCAACGCGTCCATCTCGCTGGGGGCGCTGAGCGGGGGGCGGATCGCCGACGGCGGCGGCCTCTCCTGGCTGCCCTGGTTCGGCGGCGCCCTGGTGGCGCTGGCGCCGGCGGTGCTGTGGTGGACGAGCAGCGGACGCGGGGCGCCCGATCCGGATCCGCCGCCGGGCGCCCACCGGGAAAGCGGCTTCCGGTCATTCCGAGCGAGACGGATTTCCCCTCGTTTACCGGCGGCGAAATCGCTCAGCACGGGATGCCTGGGACGGATGCGCCCCGCGACACCCATGGGGCGTGCGGGAGAGGAAGAAGCATGAGAAGCCGCCGCCGGCCGGGGTGACCGGATAGCGGCACTGCCACTCGGCAGATGC
>NZ_JBEYXH010000033.1:0-87144 GCF_040644755.1 Streptomyces sp. NPDC046887 | reverse complement strand
CTTGACGGACATCTGACTGCCTCCTGGGGTGCGAGTGCCTCAACGCGCTGATGACGCTAGACGCCTTTTAGGTCACTTACTGTCCTAGAAGATCCGGATGGATAGGGATCTCGCGAACGGGCCAGCCAGACATAGGACTTGATCGTCTAGCTACGGGCTGATGCTTCGCCGCCTCCCGCGCATGCACGTCGTATACAGCGGGCGCAGACGAGGTGTCGGGATCGGGTACGCCCCGAGCCGCCAGCGAGCAGCGGGACTCTGGGAATTGGTGGGCCATCGCCGCAGTGCGGAACCACAGCACGCACCAGGGATGCGCCGTCCGTAGGCGCGCCCTAGGCCTCCCGTCCGAAGGCGCCGGCGCGGGCGGCGGCTGCGGTCGCCGTAGCAGCGCGGTCGGCGGCGGCTTCGTCCAGGGGGAGGGCGGTGGTCAGCAGGCGGTAGTAGAGCGGGGCCGAGTTCGCGCGGATCACCTCGTGCGGGTCGGTGTCCTCCGGCACCTCGCCGCGGGCCGCGGCCTGCCGGACGCACGGCGCCCACTCCTCCACGCGGACCGTGTAGAAGCCGTGCAGCGCTTCGGCCGCCTTCGGGTCGCAGGTGGCGGCCGCGATCACCGCCTTGAACAGGGCCCCCTGCCGGGGATCGGCCAACGTCCGCTGCACCAGCCGGGCGTTGGCCGTCAGGTCGCCGAGGAGAGAGCCCGTCTCCGTGCGCGGCACGGACTGCTGTGCCATGTCCAGCAGCAGATCGGTCACCAGGCCGGTGGCCGTGCCCCAGCGGCGGTAGACGGTCGTCTTGCCGACTCCGGCGCGGCGCGCGACGTCGGTGAGGTCGAGCTGGGCGAAGCCGTGCTCCGCCAGGACGTCACCCGCGGCCTCCAGGACCGCCGCCCGGACCCGCGCCGTGCGCCCTCCGGGCCGGGTGGTCCCCGGCTCCGTCTCGGGCTCCTCGAACTCCATAACGGGACTCCTGTTCCGTTAGTCGCTGATCTTTGTTACGTTGGGGACATCTTAACGGGACCCAAGGCCCATTAGTGGATGGGTTGGGTCGAGAGAGGGGATTCGTCATGGAGTACAGGCAGCTGGGCGCGTCAGGGCTTCAGGTTCCGGCGCTGAGTTTCGGTGCCGGGACGTTCGGCGGACAGGGTCCGCTCTTCGGAGCCTGGGGCAACACGGGGGTGGAGGAGGCGCGCCGCCTGGTGGACATCTGCCTGGAGGCCGGGATCACCATGTTCGACACGGCCGACGTCTACTCCGGCGGCGCCTCGGAGGAGGTGCTGGGGGCCGCCCTCAAGGGCCGCCGGGACCAGGTGATCATCTCCACCAAGGCGGGTCTGCCCATGGGCGACGGCCCCCGGGACGCCGGCACCTCCCGCTCCCGTCTGATCTCCTCGGTGGACGGTGCCCTACGCCGTCTCGACACCGACTACATCGACCTCTTCCAGCTGCACGCCTATGACGCCCGGACCCCCGTGGAGGAGGTGCTGTCCACGCTGGACGACCTGGTCCGGGCCGGGAAGATCCGCCACCTCGGCGTCTCCAACTTCTCCGGCTGGCAGGCGATGAAGTCCCTCGCCACCGCCGAGCGACGCGGCCGCGAGCGCTATGTCGCCCACCAGGTCTACTACTCCCTCATCGGCCGTGACTACGAGTGGGAGCTGATGCCGCTCGGGCTCGACCAGGGGCTCGGCGCGATCGTCTGGAGCCCGCTCGGCTGGGGACGGCTGACCGGCAAGATCCGCCGGGGCAACCCGCTGCCGGCCGACAGCAGGCTGCACGACACCGCCGACTACGGTCCGCCCGTCGAGGACGAGCACCTCTATCGGGTGGTCGACGCGCTGGACGAGATCGCCGAGGAGACCGGCAAGGCCGTACCGCAGATCGCCCTGCGCTGGCTGCTGCAGCGCCCCACCGTCTCTTCGGTCATCATCGGCGCCCGCAACGAGAAGCAGCTGCGCCAGAACCTCGGGGCGGTGGGCTGGACGCTCAGCCCCGACCAGATGGCCAGGCTCGACGCCGCCAGCCGCCGGCCGGCCCCCTACCCGTACTTCCCGTACGAGCGCCAGGAGGGCTTCGCCCGGCTGAATCCCCCGATGGTTTAGGGATCCTGGGCCGGTTCGGGGGTGCGGTCGGTTCGGGGCTACGGCTCGTCCCGGCGCTGGGACTCGGCCAGGTGCTCGGGGAGGAGGCGGGAGCCGGCCATCCGGGTGCCGAAGACGTCGTCCGGGTTGGACAGCACGCAGGTCTCCAGGGAGAGGCAGCCGCAGCCGATGCAGTCCGTCAGATGGTCGCGCAGCCGGCTCAGCCGGGTGATCCGCTCGTCCAACTCGCCGCGCCAGCGCTCGGAGAGGCGGGCCCAGTCCTCGCGGGTGGGGGTGCGTTCCTCGGGGAGCGCGGCCAGGGCGTCGCGGATGGTGGCGAGCGGGATGCCCACCCGCTGGGCGGCGCGGACGAAGGCGACCCGGCGCAGCGCGTCCCGGCCGTAGCGGCGCTGGTTGCCACTGGTGCGGCGGCTGGTGATCAGGCCCTTGGCCTCGTAGAAGTGGAGGGCGGAGACGGCGGCTCCGCTGCGCGCGGAGAGCTGGCCGACGGTGAGTTCCTGGATCTTCTCTGGCATCTGCGGCACTCCGCGAAGCCTACTGGCCCGGCCGTTGACACGGGCCTTCCGTCCGGACGATGCTGAGCAAGCGCTTAGACAGTGAGAGGGAGCGGGAAGCATGGCAGAGCCGAGGGTCTTCACATCCGTCGACGAGCTGCGGGCGGCGGTGGGCGAGCAGTTGGGGTACAGCGACTGGGTGGAGGTCGGACAGGAGCGTATCGACCGGTTCGCCGAGGCCACCGGGGACCACCAGTGGATCCATGTGGACCCGGAGAAGGCCGCGACCGGGCCGTTCGGGACGACGATCGCCCACGGGTATCTCACGCTGTCGCTGCTGCCGCTGTTCACGCCGCAGATCATGCGGGTGGAGAAGACGCGGATGGGCGTCAACTACGGCACCAACAAGGTGCGTTTCCCGGCGCCGGTGCCGGTGGGGTCGCGGTTGCGGGCGACGGCGGAGGTGCGGAGTGTCGAGGAGGCGGGCGGCGGGGTGCAGGTGACGGCGCTGGTGACGGTGGAGCGGGAGGGCGGCGAGAAGCCGGTGTGCGTGGCGGAGTCGGTGTCGCGCTTCTACTTCTGACCGGTGAAGGGGCTGCTACTGCTGACCGGCGCCGACCATGCGGAGGACCAGGTCGGCGTAGAGGGCGCCGACCTCGTCGGGGGTGCGGCGGCCGGCGGAGTCGAACCAGCGGGCCACGTCGATGCAGAGCGACAGCACGGCGAGGGTGGTGCCGGGGATGTCCGGGACGTCGAACTCGCCGGAGGCGACGCCCTCGTTGATGATCCGCCGCACCGCCGCGTCGCTGCGGCGGCGCAGGGCGACGATCTCGGTGCGGTGCTCGGCGCCGAGGGCGTCCAGTTCGTACTGGACGACCCGGGCCGTGGTGTGCCGTTCGGCGTGCCAGCGGACGAAGGACCGTACGGCGGTGGTGAGCCGATCGGCGGCGGTGCCGGGGCCGTCGGCGGCGGTCTGGAGGATCTCCAGGGCCTTGTCATGGCCGATGGCGGAGATCCGGTGGAGCAGCTCTTCCTTGGTCTTGTAGTGGATGTAGAGGGCGGCCGGGCTCATTCCGGCCCGGCCGGCGATGTCGCGGGTGGTGGTCGCGTGATAGCCCCGCTCGGCGAAGGCGTCCACGGCGGCGACCAGCAGTCGCCGGGCCGCCTCCGGGGTGACCTCGCCCCACGGCGTGTCGTCGCCGGGGGTCTGCTCCGCCGTGCTCATCCGCTTCGCTCCTTCGCTGGCACCACCGGACAGGACGAACACCATACCCCGAGGGTGAGCAAGCGCTTAGGCTTGGTCAGAGCTTCTGGAAGGGGTCGTGTTCGGCGAGCAGCTTCTCCAGGCGGGCCTGGTCGACGCGGCTGGTGATCTGCCCGGCCTCCTGGCGGTCGCGGACGACCTTGGCGAGGGTGAAGGCGGAGGTCGTGAGGTAGAGGACGGCGATGCCGAGGAAGGCGCGGACCCAGGCGTCGGCCTCCATCTTGACGATGCCGACGGTCACGGCGGCCACGGCGAGGGCGAACGAGGCGAGGGCCTGTCCGTAGTAGGCGGCGGTGTTCTGCTGCTTGACCGGTGTCTCACTCATGGGCTGAGCATGCGGGGAGGAAGGCGGCCGGGGTATCCGGTGGCGTACTCAGCGGCCGGTGGGGCGGTACTCAGGTTCCGATGAGCCGCAGACCGGCCCAGAGGGCGCAGGTGGCGGCGGCCAGGGTCAGCGGGGTGGTGAGCAGTCCGAGCCGGGTGAACTCGCCGAGCCGGACCTCGTACGCGTGGCGGTGGGCGACGCGGCGCCAGAGCAGGGTGGCGAGCGAGCCGGCGTAGGTGAGGTTGGGGCCGATGTTGACGCCGAGGAGTACGGCGAGCAGGGTGCCGGTGCCGAGCGGCGCCGCCACCGGGATCAGGGCGAGCACGGCCGGCAGGTTGTTGATCACGTTGGCGAGCAGGGCCGCGACGGCGGCCGCGGCCAGCAGGGCGGGCAGTGAGGCGCCGGCGGGCAGCAGCCGGTCCAGCAGGTCGCCGAGGCCGTGGTCCACCACGGCGCGGACCACGATGCCGAGCGCCAGCACGAAGAGGAGGAACGGTACGGCGGCGGCGCGGACGAGGGCGCGGGGGGTGGTGGTGCGGTGGGCCAGCGCGCGTACTCCCAGCACCAGCGCCCCGGCCGCCGCCACCCAGGCCGGTTCGATGCCGAAGGCCGAGGCCACCGCGAAGCCGGCGAGGGTGGCGGCCACGGTGATGAGGGCGAAGAGCGGCATCGGGGGCGGCGCCTCCGGTTCGCCGGGGGCGGGTGCGGCCAGGTCGGCGGCGAAGAACCGCCGGAAGACGGCGTACTCGATCGCGATCGCCACCAGCCAGGGCGCCGCCATCAGCACGGCGAACCGGGTGAAGGTCAGTCCGGTGGCGGCGAAGGCCAGCAGATTGGTGAGGTTGGAGACCGGCAGCAGGGTCGAGGCGGTGTTGGAGAGGTGGGCGGTGGCGTAGACGTGCGGGGCGGGCGGGGCGCCCATCCGGGCGGCGGTGGCGAAGACGACCGGGGTGAGCAGCACGACGGTGGCGTCCAGACTGAGCGCGGCGGTGACGGTGGAGGCGAGGGCGAAGACCGCGCCGAGGAGGCGGCCGGGGCGTCCGTGCGCCCAGCGCGCCATCCACGCCCCGCAGGCGCGGAACAGCCCCTCGTCGGCGCAGAGCCGGGCCAGGACGAGGACGGCGGCGAGGAAGCCGATGACCGGGCCGAGCCGTTCCGCCTCCTCCCCGGCGTGCTCCAGGGATACGGCGCCGGCGCAGATGACGAGCGCGGCGGCGGGGACCGCGAAGACCGCCTCGGGCAGTCCGCGCGGGCGCAGCACGGCACCTCCGAGTACCAGGGCGAGCGCGGCGACGGACAGCAGGGCGAGGAGCACGGCGTCCATGATCCCCCGCGGCCGGCCGCCCCGCCGACCGGGGCGTGTCCGAGCGTCCCGAAGAGGTCAGAAGGCGGAGACGCCGGTCAGGGCGCGGCCGATGATGAGCTTCTGGATCTGGCTGGTGCCCTCGTACAGGGTCATCACCCGGGCGTCGCGGAGCAGCTTCCCGACCGGGTACTCGTCGATGTAGCCGTAGCCGCCGAAGACCTGGAGGGCGTTGTTGGCGCAGCGTACGGCGGCCTCGGAGGCGAAGAGCTTGGCCTGGGAGGCGGCGGTGGCGAACTCCTCGCCCCGGTCCACCAGGTCGGCCACCCGCCAGGTGAGCAGCCGGGCCGCGTCCGTGTCCACGGCGATGTCGGTGAGGAGTTCCTGCACCAGCTGGTACGAGGCGATGGGCTTGCCGAACTGCTCGCGCTCCCCCGCGTAGCCGACCGCCGCG
Organism: Streptomyces sp. NPDC046887; assembly: GCF_040644755.1. Classification (NCBI taxonomy): domain Bacteria; kingdom Bacillati; phylum Actinomycetota; class Actinomycetes; order Kitasatosporales; family Streptomycetaceae; genus Streptomyces; species Streptomyces sp. NPDC046887. The sequence continues at coordinate 81,206 of NZ_JBEYXH010000033.1, read as the reverse complement.
TCCAGGGCGGCCTGGGCGATGCCGACGCAGCCGGCGGCGACCGACATCCGGCCCTTGGCCAGGGCGGACATGGCGACCGAGAAGCCCTTGCCACGCGGGCCGAGCATCGCCGAGTCGGGCACCCGGACGCCGTCGAGGACCAGTTCGGCGGTCGCCTGTCCACGCAGCCCGAGCTTGCCGTGCACGGGGCGGCGGGTCAGCCCGGGGCTGTCGGCCGGGACGAGGAAGGCGGAGACGCCTTTGGCGCCGGGGGTGTCCTCGGTGCGGGCGAAGAGGAGGACGACATCGGCCCAGGTGCCGTTGGTGATGAACATCTTGGTGCCGGTGAGCAGCCAGTCATCCCCGTCCCGGGCGGCCCGGGTGGTCAGATGGCCCGCGTCCGACCCGGTGCCGGGCTCGGTGAGGCCGAAGCAGCCGATGGCCTCACCGGAGGCGAGCCGGGGCAGCCAGCTCCGCTTCTGGTCTTCATCGCCCCAGGTGGCGATGGTCTTGGCGACCAGGCCGAGGGAGACCGAGACGATTCCGCGCACCGAGGAGTCGCCGCGCCCGAGTTCCTCGGTGACCAGGCAGTAGGCGAGGTGGTCGCCGCCGCTGCCGCCGTACTCCTCGGGGAGGGTGAGGCCGAGGAAGCCGAGCGCGCCGAGCTTGCGGACGATGGACCGGTCGACGTTCTCGGCGCGGTCCCACTCGGCCGCGTACGGGGTGACCTCCCGTCGGACGAACTCCTCGGCGAGCCGCCGGACGGCCGTCTGCTCCTCGCTCAGCTCCAGGTCCACGGCGACGGCTTCCCTTCGGTGACGGTGATCGGATTGCCCCGACGGCGATCGGGTGACCGGATGACGAAAACTACCGGTGCTAGTTTTTTGGGGACGGGGCCTACTATGTGCCGCATGGCCCGACCGCGCAAGCCCCTGCTGAGCACCGAACGGATCGTCGCGACGGCGGCGGCGCTGGTGGACGCGGAGGGGGTGGAGGCGGTCTCCACCCGGCGGCTGGCCGCGGAGCTCGGGGTCAGCGGGCCGTCGCTGTACAACCACTTCCGCACCAAGGACGAGATCCTGGAGGCGGTCGCCGACGCGGTGAGCGCGCGGATCGACTTGTCGATGTTCGCGGAGGACGATCCGCGGGACTGGCGGACCGCGCTGCACGACTGGGCCGTCTCCTACCGGGCCGCGCTGGCCGACCATCCGCAGGTGGTGCCGCTGCTGGCCCGCGGGCCCGGTCGGCGCCCGGCCGGGCTGCGGGTGGCCGACGCGGTGTTCGGCGCGATGGTCCGGGCCGGCTGGCCGCCCGCCCAGGCCACCTCCATCGGCGCGCTGATGCGGTACTTCGTCACCGGTTCGGCGCTGGGCTCGTTCGCCCGCGGCTTCGTGGACGACGAGGCCGCCTACGACCCGGCCGACTACCCGCACCTCGGCCAGGCCCATCTGCTCGCCGAGCGGCAGCGGAAGGTGGACGAGGGGGCGTTCGAGACGGGGCTCGCGGCGCTGCTGGACGGGCTGGCGGTACGGTACGCGGCCCAGGTGGGCCAGGGCTCCGGCTCCGCGTCCGATCGGGGTACGGGGGCGGAGGCGGCCGACGCGGAGGCGTAAGCGGCGGGTACGGGGCATCGGCGGCGCGGGGACTCCTCGGCCGCCGAGACGCGGTAGGGGCGGGCCACCGGTCAGGACGCCGGCGCCTCCCCGTCCCGTAGCCGCTCGGCGAACGCCCGGGCGGCGGCCAGGTCCGCGGTGTTCGGCCGCCGCTTGTTGATGCCGCCCACCAGCCGGAAGGGCAGCCAGGTGTCGAGGGCCCGGCACGAGAAGGTCCCGTCCACCGCGTACCCCTTGCCCTCCAGGAGCCGGACCAGGGGCCGGGTGAACGGGGCCGGCGGCAGCGGGGGCAGACCGCTGGTGGCGAAGACGAACGCCCGGCGCCCCGTCGCGGGGAGCGCCGTCGCGGGGAGCGCCGCCGCGAAGTCGGTCAGCCGGGGATGGAGCCGGCCGTGGAACACGCCGGAGCCGAAGCCCACCAGGTCGGCCGCGGCCAGCTCCGCCGGATCGGCCTCCTCGGGGGCGACCACCTTCGCCTCCAGTGCCCGGGCCATGGTGTCGGCGACCCGGAGCGTATTGCCGTGCGAAACGGAGACGCACACGATGACGGCCCTCATGCTTACTTCCCTTCTCTCGGCATTGCCGTAAGGGGGACTCCGCCGGGGCGCGAAGTGTGACAGCCGGTCGGTGGGCCGTACGGCGACCCTTCGGCGGTCGCCGAAGGGTGGGCGCGCCATGCTGGAGAGCATGGCATCCAGGGATCTCGCCGCGCTGGCGGCGCTCTTCGCGGACGGCACCCGTGCCGCCTTCTGCCTGGCCCTGCTGGACGGCCGGGCCTGGACCGCGGGCGAGCTGGCCCGGCACGCCGGGGTGGCGCCGTCCACCGCCAGCGAGCACCTCGGCCGGTTGGTCGCGGGCGGGATACTGGCCGAGGAGCGGCAGGGTAGGCACCGCTATGTACGGCTCGCCGACGCCCGTACCGCGCAGCTGGTCGAGGACCTGGCCGGGCACGCCACCGCCCTCGCCCGGCCCGGGGACGGGGCGGGCCCGCCCCGTTCGCTGCGGGCGGCGAGCACCGAGCACGCGATGGCCCGCGCCCGGACCTGCTACGACCATCTGGCCGGGCGGCTGGGGGTGGCCGTCACCGACGCGATGACCGGGCGCGGGCTGCTGCGCCAGGACACCGGGTTCGCGCTCACCGAGGCGGGGGTGGACTGGTTCGCCGAGCTGGGGCTGCCGTTGGAGCCCCGCGGCCGGCGCCCGCTGGCCCGCGGCTGCCTGGACTTCACCGAGCGCCGCCCCCATCTGGCCGGGCTGGCGGGCGCCGCCCTGTGCCGGCACGCCCTGGACAGCGGCTGGTGCGAACCGATCGGCACCGCCCGCGCGCTGCGGCTGACGGAGGCCGGGGCGCACGCCCTGCGGGAGCGGCTCGGGGTGACGGCGGAGGCGCTGGAGGTCTGAGCACCGGATACGGGGGGAGGGGGGCGGGGCCACCGGTGGGGCGGCCGGAGTCCCTCGCGCGGCAGGCGTCCCGGGGGAGCATTGCCCCCCGGGGGCCACACCTACGGCCGGAGTCTCTCGCCCGGCGGGCGCCCCCGGGGAGCGTTGGCCCCCGGGGCCACACCGGCCGGGGACGGCGCACAGTACGGTGAGCGCCGAAGTGTCCGGGCCGTACGGTCGGGGCCATGACACCTACTTCCGCCCCCACCGACGCCGTCCCCGACCGCCGGGCCCGGCGGCTGGGCGCCGCGGCGGCCTCGGTCACCGTGGTGCTCTGGGCCTCGGCCTTCGTGTCGATCCGCAGCGCCGGTTCCGCCTACTCCCCCGGCGCCCTGGCGCTCGGCCGGCTGCTGGCCGGGGCGGTGGTGCTGGGCGCGCTGCTGCTGGTCCGCCGGGAGGGGTTGCCGCCGCGCGCCGCCTGGCCCGGGATCCTGGTCTCCGGGGTGCTCTGGTTCGGGGTGTACATGGTCACCCTGAACTGGGGCGAGCAGAAGGTGGACGCGGGCACCGCGGCGATGGTCGTCAACATCGGCCCCGTACTCATCGCCCTGCTCGGCGCCCGGCTGCTGGGCGAGGCGCTGCCGCCGCGGCTGCTGGCGGGGATGGCGGTGTCGTTCGCGGGGGCCGTCGCCGTGGGGCTGTCGCTGTCCGCGGGCGAGGGCGGCGGTACGGGGGCCGGCTCCGTGCTGGGGGTGCTGCTGTGTGTGGTGGCGGCCGCCGCGTACGCCTGCGGGGTGGTCGCCCAGAAGCCCGCGCTGGCGCACGCCAGTCCGCTCCAGGTGACCGGCTACGGCTGCCTGGTCGGCGCGGTGTGCTGTCTGCCGTTCGCCGGGCAGCTGGCCGGGGAGGTGGCCCGGGCGCCGCTGCCGGCCACCCTGAACATGGTGTACCTCGGGGTGTTCCCGACCGCGCTGGCGTTCACCACCTGGGCGTACGCGCTGGCCAGGACCACCGCCGGGCGGATGGGCGCCACCACCTACGCGGTGCCCGCCCTGGTGGTGCTGCTCTCCTGGGGCGTGCTGCACGAGCTGCCCGCGCCGGCGGCCCTGGCCGGCGGGGCGCTCTGCCTCGCCGGGGTGGCGGTCGCCCGTTCCCGGCCGCGTTCCCGGTGACGGCGGAGGCTCAGAACACCACCAGGGCGCGGCCGCCCTTGCCCGCGGCCATGTTGGCGAAGGCCGCCGGGATGTCCGCGAGCCCGATCCGGTCGGTGACCAGGGCGTCCAGGTCCAGCCGGCCGGCGCGGACGTGCTCGGCGAGCACCGGCAGATCGGCGGCCGGGTCGGAGTTGCCGTAGACGCAGCCGGACAGGGTGCGGCCCCAGTGGAAGATCTCCAGGGCGTTGAAGGTGACCTGCTGGTCCTTGCCGCCGATGCCGACCACGGTGGTGCGGCCGCCGCGCCGGGTGGCGTCCCAGGCGGCCCGGATGGTGGCGGCGCGGCCCACGCACTCCACGGCCACGTCGGCGCCGTGCCCGCCGGTCAGCGCGCGGACCTCCTTGGCGGTGGCGTCGGAGGCGACCACGTACTCCGTGGCCCCGGCCCGCCGCGCCAGCTCCTCCTTCTCGGGGGAGACGTCCACCGCGATCACGCTGCTCGCGCCGGCGATCCGGGCGGCCTGGAGGGCGGCCAGGCCCACTCCGCCGGCGCCGAAGACCACCACCGACTCGCCCTCCCGTACCCGCGCCGAGTGGTGCACCGCGCCGTAGCCGGTGAGCACCGCGCAGCCCAGCAGGGCGGCCTCGGTGAGCGGTACGCCGTCGGGCACCGGCAGCACGCAGTTGGCGGCCACCACGGTCTCCTCGGCGAACGCGGCCACATTGAGGCCCGGGTGCAGCTCGGTGCCGTCCTCGGCGGTGGCGTACACCGCGGCCACCCCGGTCAGCGCGTGGGCGCACAGCCACACCTCGCCGAGCCCGCAGTGGTGGCAGGAGCCGCAGGACGGCGCCCAGTTGAGGACGACGCCGTCGCCGGGCGCGACATGGGTGACGCCCTCGCCGACGGCGAGCACGGTGCCGGCGCCCTCGTGGCCGAGGACGGCGGGCACCGGCACCCGCATGGTGCCGTCGGAGAGGGACAGGTCGGAGTGGCAGACCCCGGCGGCGGCGAGGCGGACCCGCACCTGGCCGGGCCCGGGCTCCGGCAGCCGGATGCGGGTGATCTCCAACGGGGCCCCGATGGCGGGGAGTACGGCGGCGAGGACCACGGTGGTCGCTCCTGACGTCGATGGGGAGGGGGCGGGGAAGGGTCAGAACTGGAGGGACTTGGTCTGGAGGTATTCGGCGAGGCCGTGCGCACCCAGTTCCCGGCCCACCCCGGACTGCTTGTAGCCGCCGAAGGGGGCGAGCGGGTTGAAGCGGCCGCCGTTGATGTCCACCTGTCCGGTGTCCATCCGCCGGGCGAAGGCGACCGCGGTCTCGTCGTCCGCCGCCCACACCGCGCCGGCCAGCCCGTAGACCGTGCCGTTGGCGATCCGCAGGGCGTCCTCCTCGTCCTCGTACCGCAGGATCGAGACCACCGGACCGAAGATCTCCTCCTGGGCGATGGCCATCTCGGGGGTGACGTCGGCGAAGACGGTGGGGCGGACGTAGTAGCCGGCGGGCAGCGGCGCGTCCGGCCCGCCCGCGACCAGCCGGGCGCCCTCGGCGATCCCGCGCTCGATATAGCCGCGGACCCGTTCCCGCTGGCCGGCGTTGACCAGGGGGCCGACCCGCTCGCCGGGCACGTACTTGGCGACCGCCTCGGCGGCCAGCGCCACCGCCTCGTCGTAGCTGTCGCGGTGCACCAGCATCCGGGTCCACGCGCTGCATGTCTGACCGGAGTTGGCCATCACGTTGGCGACTCCGACGCCCACCGCCCGGGCCAGGTCGGCGCCGGGCAGGATGACGTTGGCGGACTTGCCGCCCAGCTCCAGGGCCACCCGCTTGACGGCCGCCCCGGCGAGCGCGCCGATCTTCCGGCCGACGGCGGTGGAGCCGGTGAACGACACCATGTCCACGCCCCCGTGCTCGGCGAGCGCCTGCCCGGCGACCGGGCCGGTACCGGTGACCAGGTTGAACACCCCGGCGGGCAGCCCCGCCTCGTGGGCCGCCTCGGCGAACAGCCGGGCCGTCAGCGGGGTGTCCTCGGCGGGCTTGAGCACCACCGTGCAGCCGGCCGCGAGGGCGGGCGCCACCTTGGCGACGACCTGGTGCAGCGGGTAGTTCCAGGGGGTGATCGCCCCCACCACGCCGACCGGTTCGAGCAGCACGGTGGAGTTGCCGGTGCGCTCCTCGAAGGGGTACGTGGCGGCCAGTTCGGCGAAGGAGCCGGCGACGACCACCGGCATGCCCGCGTGCACGGCGTGCGCGACCGGGGGCGGGGCGCCCAGTTCGGCGGTGACCGTGGCGGCGATCTCGTCCTGCCGGGCGGCGAGGGCGTCGCGCAGCGCGGTGAGGTGGGCGGCGCGCTCGGCGGGCGGGGTGGCCGCCCACCCGGGCAGCGCGGCCCGAGCGGCCCCTACCGCCGCGTCCACGTCCTCGGCGGTGCCGGCCGGGACCTGGGCGATGACCCGCTCGTCGGCCGGGTCGACCACCGCGATGCTGCCGGTGCCGATGGCCGGGCGCCAGGCGCCGCCGATGTACATCGTGTCGTACGACGGGGGCGGGGCCTGGTGGCCAGGGCCGGTGCCGTCGGCGGTCCCGCCAGGGGTACGGTCGGCGGCCCCGTCGGGGGTACGGTCGGCGGCCCCGTCTGGGGTCCCGTCGGTCGCTGCTCCGGCGGCCCCGTCGGGGGTCGCGCCCTGGGCGTCGTGGGCCTTCATCCGGTGATCTCCTCCGGGCCTTCGCTGAAGCTGGACCGAACGCGTGCGGCACCAAACTAGCGGCGGTAGTTTTCCGGCGCCAGGGTGCGGGGGCGTGACCCGGGACCCCGCCGGAGCCTGACCGGGGCGGGGCCGGTCAGGGGGTGGGCAGGCCGCCGGGGCGGAGAGGGCGGCCGAAGCGGACCGGGACGCCCGGGGAGTAGAGCACGCTGACCGGCGGGCCGACCGGGGCGGGCAGCCCGGCGGCCTCGATCAGCTCGTCCTCGCAGGAGAGGAGTTCCGCCCGGTGCAGCGGCCAGCGCGGGTGGTGGTTGGGAAGGTAGACGGAGCGGCCGAAGAAGGTGTTGTGCATGCCCCAGCGGGCGGTGAGGAAGTGTTCCAGCGGGGTCGGGTCCTCGATCGGCTCCCCCACCCGGACGGCCATCGTGGAGCGTGCCCCGCGCGGCCCCGGCCAGCGGCGGGCGGTGCGGTAGGCGACGGTGTCCCCGTCGTGGTCGATGCTCATCCTCGCCCAGGTGTACGGCATCCGGAAGACCGAGCGGCCGATGGTGGCGGGCAGCAGCCGGGCGGCCTCCAGCGAGCGGAAGACCACCCCGCGCCGACCGTGGCGGTCCACCGAGTAGAGCCGCACATTGGTCTCCGGGAAGGAGCCGAGGTACGGGATCCCGGGCAGCCCGAGCCAGCCGACCCGATGCATCCGGAAGGCGACCAGGCCCACATGGCTGACCCCGTCATGGGTGTCCGGCTCCGTCCCGGCCGGGAGCAGCGGCGCCACGTCCCCGGGGTCGGCGGCCCAGTGCACAAAGGAGAGGTCCAGCCATGACTGGGTGAGCAGGGTCCTCGGTATCTCGCGCGCCGCGTCCGGGGTGATCGGCTCGGCGGCGCGGGACACGTCCTCGGGGGCGGTCATGGCGTCAGACTCGCACACACGGCCGTCAGCACTGCTGCTCCCAGCGCAGCCCGGACCAGCGCCCGGCGGCGATGTCCGCCCGGGTGCCCGTGACCAGGGTCAGGGTGAAGACCTCGTAGTCCACCGCCTGCCCGTGCAGCTGCGCCAGCAGCACCTGCTCGCCCTCGTCCGGAGCCATGTCCCAGGGGTGGGACCAGCCGCCCAGCTGGATGTGCAGCCCGCCGCGCAGCCCCGCGGAGCCGCCGGCCAGCACGGCGTCCTCGAACCGGTCCAGGGTGTCGGCGGTGTCCGGGAACGCCTGTGTCGCGGGGGCCTCGCGCCAGTCGCCGTGGGCGGTCAGCCCGGTCACCGCGTGGAGGGTCCGGGGCTCGTAGACCCTGATCGGCGCCGGTTCGCCCTCGATCATCCGGGTGGCGGGGTGCTCGGTGGTCCGGGTGCCGGCGGGTATGTGCAGCACCTCGGCGGTCTCCGGCGGGTACTCGATGTCGGCGAAGAACAGCAACCGGCCGTCGGACGGCAGCGCGAGGTCCGGTACGCCGGCGGGCAGGGCGGCGCAGTCGACGGTGAGCACCAGGGGGTCGCCCCCACCGGGCCAGTCCGTGCCGTCCGGCAGCGCGGGGAGCCCTCCGGTGCGGGCGGCCGTTCGAACACCGTCCCGCAGGGGGCCGTCCTGCAGGGGGCCGGGCAGCTCCTCGTACGGCACCAGATAGACGCAGGGCCGGAGCGCGGCCAGCAGTGCGTCCGCCACGGCGTCCGGGACCCCGCACTCCCCCGCCGCCGCGCGCACCCGGCGCTCCCGCTCATCGATGATCGACGTCATGCTCCGAGCGTGCCACGGGCCACTGACAACGGGCCCTGGGGCGGCCGCGCTCGGGGCGGCCGGACTCAGGACGGCCGGCCCCGGGGTAGTCCGGCGACGCGCGATCGGGCGGCGGGCGATCCCGCGGGCGCCGCCGCCCGTCGCGTACCGCCGTCCCGGCCGCCGCCAGCAGCAGGGCGCCCAGCATGGCGAAGGGCGCCGCCACCCCGGCGAGCCCGGCGACCAGCCCGGCCGAGGCGGGGGCGGCGACCTGGCCCAGCCGGTTGCCGGTCAGCCGCAGCGCCAGCGCGGTGGAGCGGGCCTCCTCGGGCGCGGCCCGGACCACGGTGGTCATGGACAGCGGCTGGCCCACCCCGAGGCAGAAGCCCAGCGCCGCCAGCATCACCGCCAGCCCCCACACCGGCACCGGCAGCGCGAGCCCGGCGCAGAGCAGCCCGCCCAGCGCGCAGGTGGCGGCCAGCAGCGCGGTGCGGCCGACGAGCCGGATCATGGGGGTCATCACCAGCCGGCAGGCGATCGTCGCGGCGGCCCGCAGACTCAGCAGCAGCCCCACCGTGGCGGGCGCGATGCCCCGGTGCTCGCCCACCACCGGGAGGTAGGCGGTCAGCACATCGGTCGTGGAGAGCACGGCGAGGCTGGTGAAGATGCCTCCGGGCACTCCCGGGGTGCGCAGGATGCGGTGGACCGGGACCTTGGCGGGGGCGGGGCCGGGCCCGTTCGGTCCGTCCGCAGCGGCCCGGTCCTCGATCCGCCAGAGCGCGGTGACCGAGCAGGCCGCCACCCCGGCCGCGACCAGCAGCGCCAGTGCGCTGGACGGGCCGAGCCCGCCGCCCGGGCCCGGGTCGCCGTCGACCAGCAGCCCGGCCGCCACCGGTCCGGCCAGCTGTCCGAGCGAGGCGCCGATGGTGAAATGGCCGAAGTTGCGGTCCTGGTCGGCCGGGGCGGACCGGCGGGCCACGATCGACTGGGCGCCGATCACGAAGGCCAGATGGCCGAGGCCCATCACCCCGCTCCACACCGCCATCCACGGCAGCGAACCGGCCGTACCGCTGAGTGCGCAGCCGCCCGCGATCAGCGCCACGCCCACCGGCAGCAGCGGGGCGCAGCGGCCCCGGTCGGTGCGGCGGCCCAGCGGCACGGCGGCGAACAGCGGCAGCAGCGCGTACACCCCGGCGATCACCCCGACCGCCCGCTCGTCCGCGCCGAGCGCCAGGGCGCGGTACGAGACGGCGGGCCGCGCCATGGACACCGCACCCTGCGCGAAGCAGAACGCGATGACCAGGCGCAGCAGCCAGTACCTGCGCAGGTGCGCGGAGTCCCGTCGGGCCACGGTCAGATGATGCCGAACAGGAGGCCGGCGGCGAGCACCACCAGCGAGGTGAGGGCGGCCCACTTGACGGTGAAGCGGGTGTGGTCGCCGAACTCCACCTTGGCCATGCCGACCAGTACATAGACGGCGGGCACCAGCGGGCTGGACATGTGCAGCGCCTGCCCGACCAGTGAGGCGCGGGCGATCTCCAGCGGGGAGACCCCGTGCGCGGCGCCGGCCTCGGCGAGCACCGGCAGCACGCCGAAGTAGAAGCCGTCGTTGGACATGAAGTAGGTGAGCGGCAGACTCAGCACGCCGGTGACCAGCGCCATGTGCGGGCCCATGCCCTCGGGGATGGCGCCGACCAGCCAGTCGGCCATGTGCTGGACCATCCCGGTGCCGGTGAGCACCCCGGTGAAGACGGCGGCGGCGAAGACCATGCCGGAGACGTTGAGGACGTTGTCGGCGTGGGCCGCCAGCCTGGCCTTCTGGTCGGCCATGGAGGGGTAGTTGACGGTGAGGGCGAGGGCCGCGCCGAGCAGGAACAGCACCGGGATGGGCAGCAGCTCCATGATCATGGCGGTCAGCAGCACCAGGGTGAGGCCGGCGTTGAACCAGTAGAGCCGGGGGCGGAGGGTGGGGCGGTTCGGGTCCAGGCCCTGGAGCCGCTCGTCGTCCTCCTCGCCCTGCTCGGGCGGGACGGCCCCGCCGACGGACGTGCCCGTACCGGGGGCGGCAGCCGTTCCCGTACCGCCACCGCCACCGCCGATGAGCACCGTGTCGGCGGTCTCCGGCTCCAGGGCCTTCTCCAGGCTGAGGTAGCCGACCCGCTTGCGCTCGCGCAGGCCCAGGAAGTAGCTGAGGACGATGACGAAGAGCAGTCCGGTGGCGAGGGCCGGGATCATCGGGACGAAGACGTCGCCGGCGTCGACCTTGAGCGCGGTGGCGGCCCGGGCGGTGGGTCCGCCCCAGGGCAGGGTGTTCATCACGCCGTTGGCGGTGGCGGCCACCCCGGTCATCACCACCAGGCTCATCTTCAGCCGCTTGTACAGCGGGTACATCGCCGAGACGGTGATCATGAAGGTGGTGGAGCCGTCGCCGTCCAGCGAGACGATCGCGGCGAGCAGCGCCGTGCCGACCACCACCCGCATCGGGTCGGCCTTGCAGAAGCGCAGGATGCCCCGGACGATCGGGTCGAAAAGGCCCACGTCGATCATCACGCCGAAGTAGACGATGGCGAACATCAGCATGGCGGCGGTGGGCGCGAGGTTGCCGACCCCCTCGATGACGTAGTCGCCGAGCTGGGCGCCCTGTCCGACGATCACGCAGAACAGGGCCGGGATGAGCACGAGCGCCGCGATCGGCGACATCTTCTTCGTCATGATCAGGACCAGGAAGGTCGCGATCATGGCGAAGCCGAGGATGGTCAGCATGGAGGACACCTAACGTTCGCCCTTGAACTCCACCGGGGGGAGCGGCGGTCCGGATGACGTTAGAAGCGGCAATCCGCCGTTAACAAGACGTTGACGCGTGAGCAATACGAGCAAAACCCCAGGTGGGGGCGGCCCGGGAACCGACCGGCGACGATCCGCGTCCCCGCCCCCTTCCGTCCAGCCTTCCGTCTCGTCTTCCGTCCCGCCTTCCATCCCGTCTTCCGACGCGGCCGGTATCCGACCGTTGACGGGAGCGCCCGGCAATCCTACGGTCATCCATAGGATTGCGTCGGTCAGAGGACCGGCGCCCGGCCGAGCGGCAGGAGCGGGCGATGACGGACCAGCAGGCGGCAGGCGGCACCGGGGGCGCGGCCCTCACCGACCCGGCGGCCCTGGCGGAGCGGAGCGAGCGGGCGCGCAAGACCGCCGAGGGGCTGGGGTACCTCTCCGGCTTCGGCAACGAGCACAGCACCGAGGCGCTGCCCGGCGCCCTGCCGCTGGGCCGCAACTCGCCGCAGCGCGCCCCGCTCGGGCTGTACGCCGAGCAGCTCAGCGGCTCCGCGTTCACCGAGCCGCGCGCCCACAACCGGCGCTCCTGGCTCTACCGGATCCACCCCTCGGCCGCGCACCCGGCGTTCACCCGCATCGGCAACGGGGCAGTGCGCACCGCCCCGTTCACCGAGACCGTGCCCGACCCCAACCGGCTGCGCTGGAACCCGCTGCCCGACCCGGCGCCCGGCACCGACTGGCTGGCCGGGCTGTGGACGCTGGGCGGCAACGGGGACGCCACCCAGCGCACCGGTATGGCCGTGCACCTCTACCACGCCAACGCGCCGATGGACCGGGTGTTCAGCGACGCCGACGGCGAGCTGCTGATCGTGCCCGAGCAGGGCGGGCTGCTGCTCCGCACCGAGCTGGGCCTGCTGGCCGCCCGCCCCGGCGAGGTGGCGCTGATCCCGCGCGGGGTGCGGTTCCGGGTCGAGCTGCTGAACGCCACCGCGCGCGGCTACGTCTGCGAGAACTACGGCGCCCCGTTCCAGCTCCCGGACCTCGGTCCGATCGGTGCCAACGGACTCGCCAACGTACGGGACTTCCGGGCGCCGGTCGCCGCGTACGAGGAGGTGGAGGGCCCGGTGGAGGTGGTGAACAAGTTCTGCGGCAACCTGTGGACCGCCACCTACGGCCACTCGCCGCTGGATGTGGTCGCCTGGCACGGCAGCCACACCCCGTACGTCTACGACCTGCGCACCTTCAACGTCATCGGCACCATCTCCTACGACCACCCGGACCCGTCGATCTTCACGGTGCTGACCTCGCCGACCGACACCCCCGGGCTGGCCGGGGTGGACTTCGTGGTCTTCGCGCCGCGCTGGCTGGTGGGCGAGGACACCTTCCGGCCGCCGTACTTCCACCGGAACGTGATGAGCGAGTACATGGGCCTGATCGAGGGCGCGTACGACGCCAAGGCGGAGGGGTTCGTGCCGGGCGGCGGCTCGCTGCACAACATGATGTCGGCGCACGGACCGGACCGGGAGACCTTCGACAAGGCCAGCGCGGCGGAGCTGAGGCCGCAGCGGATCGACTACGGGCTGGCGTTCATGTTCGAGACCCGCTGGCCGGTGACCGCCACCGCGCAGGCGGCCGGGGCCGAGCACCTCCAGGACGGGTACGACGCCGTCTGGAACGGCATGGAGCGCCACTTCGGCGCCTGAGCCCCAGGCCGCGGCGCCCGGGCTCCCCTCGGCGCCCGGGCCCCGCCGCCTAGGCTGGTGGCCGCCGCGCCACCCCCGCCCCTGGGCATCGCCCCGGGCCACCGCCGTACGGAGAGAACCGTGACCGCCTTCGCACCCGACTCGCTGGTGCTCAACCGCAAGCTGCCGCTGTGGTACCAGGTGTCGCAGTCCCTGCGCGCGTCGATACTCGGCCGCGCGCCGGACGCCTCGCTGCGGCTACCCACCGAGGAGCAGCTCGCGGCGCACTACGGGGTGAGCGTGCTCACCATGCGGCAGGCGCTGAAGGAGCTGGAGGAGGAGGGGCTGATCAGCCGGCACCGGCGGCGCGGCACCTTCATCGAACCGGGCGCCCGGCGCAGCGCCCCGCGCCGGCTGCTGGGCTCGATCGACGCGATCGTGGCCCAGCAGTCCGGTGAGCACACGACCGTGCTGGGCCACGGCCCGGTGCGGGTGCCCGGGGAGCTGGCCGAGCACTTCCCGGGCGCGGCGGAGGTGGTCCACTACCGGCGGCTGCGTCGCGACGGGGAGAGCGGGGAGCCCACCAACTGGGCGGAGAACGCGGTCCGCCCCGATGTGGCGGCCGGGATCGACCCGGCGGACCTGGAGCGCTGGCCGATGACCAAGGTGCTGCGGGACGCGGTGGGGGTGCGGATCAGCCGGATCACCGACACCGTCGAGGCCCGGCTCGCCGACCCGGAGACCGCCGAGCTGCTCCAGGTCCCGCTGCTCTCGCCGATCCTGCACTACACCGGCGTCACCTATGACGAGGAGGGCGCGGTGGTGGACGTGGCCCGCATCCGCTACCGGGGCGACCGGTTCTCCTTCACGGTGACGGTGGAGGCGGACTAAGACGGGGCCGGTGCGGCCCCTCGGGCAAGCGACCCGGGCCCGGGTCGGGCCTGGCGGGATCGGGTGGCGCCCCGGACCGACGGGGCGGGCCCCCTCGGGCACGCGGGCCGCATGTGGCGGGCCCCGACGCCCGCGCCGGTGGGGTGAGCGGGGCCGGGGGCGGCCACACCTGACGTGACCCGGCCCCCGGGCCCGGTGGGGCGCCCCCGGGGCACACGGGTCGTACCTGGCGTGACCCGGCGCCCACGCCCGTACGCCCGCCCCACCGCGTACGCCCACCACCCCCCGACCGTGCGGCCGCCGCGTACGCCCACCCCGGCACCTGCCGCCCACCCCGCCGCGTACCGGCGCCCGGGCCCTTCCGGCCGCTGGGCTGCCCGCCCCGGGCCCACCCGTCGCCGGAGGTCACTAGCATTCCGCCCGTGACCGATGTGCGCCCCGCTTCCCCGGCCGACGGCAGTGACCCCTCCAGCGGGGCGGGTCCGGCGCCGGTGGACGTCGACGAGCCGCCGCTGCTGGACGAGCTGATGCCCTGGTCGGTGGCGCCGCTGCGGCCGGGGCGGGGGTGGGTGGCGGCGCCGGACGCGGCGGTGCTGCGGGCGCGCTGGGCGGTGCTCACCGGGGCGGCGGACGAGGAGACGCGGGCCGGGCTGTTCCGGCCGAGCCGGGCCCGTACCCTCACCACCTCGGTCGCCGCGCTGCCCGGTCAGCGCACCGGCACCGGGCGGCTGGCCCGGGAGGCCGGGCCCTGTCCGGAGCCGGTACGGGTGGCGCACGGGCCGTTCGAGGAGCGCTGGCTGCTGCCCGACCACCGGCTGCTGGACGCGGCCCGCCCCGAGCTGTGGCGGGTGGCGGACGGCGAGCGCCAGGTGTTCCTGGTGGAGCAGGGGTACGTGCCGAAGGCGGCCGGGCCCGCCCTGCTGGCGGCGGCCGCGCTGCCGGACGACCACACCCCGGCGGGCCGCCCCGGCCGGGTGCGCCCGCTGTACCGGCGCCCCGGCGGCCGGGAGCCCAACGTCTCCCCCGGGCTGGCCGCTTTCCTCGGCGAGCGGTACGGCCGCCCGGTCGCCCCCGAGGAGGTGGCCGCCTGGGCGGTGGCCGCCGCGCTGCCCTCGCCCAGCGGCTGCCGGGTGCCGCTGCCGGCCGACCCGGAGGTGTGGGCGGCCGGGGTGGCGCTGGGCCGCCGGATGACGGAGGTGCAGTTGCGCGGCGCCCGGGGCGGCGAGCGGCCCCGGCTGCCGGGTGGGCGGCGCCCCTATGTCCGCGCCGCCCTGCCGCCGCGCCCGGACTCCCTGGCGTACGAGGCGGAGGGCGAGACCCTGGTGGTGGGCGGCTCCGGCCGGATCGCGCCGGTGCCGGAGGCGGCCTGGGAGTACCGGGTAGGCGGGGTACGGATGCTGGAGCTGTGGTTCGCGGAGCGCACCGCGCCCGCCGAGCCGGGCACCCTGGAGGCGATCGGCCCGGCCGGCTGGCCGCAGGAGTGGACCTCGGAGCTGCTGGAGCTGATCACCGTGCTGGCGCTCCAGGCCGCCCTGGAGGCCGAGCGGACCGCGCTCGACCCGGCGCCACCCGGCCTCGATCCGGCGCTACCCGGCGCCTCGATCGGGCGCTCGGCGCTGGAGGCCGCCGGGGTGCTGCCGGTACCGGCCGCCGCCCGCCGCCCCGCCTCGGTGCTGGAGGGCCGCGAGGAGGGACCGGAGGGCCAGCTGACCCTGCTCTAGCGGGCAGGGGGTGACAAAGGTGGGTCGTACACGGTAAGCACGGTCGCCATGAGCACCCAGCCCTCCCCCTCCCCCGCGCCGCTGCCCCTCCCCCTGGAGGGGATCACCGTGGTCGCCGTCGAGCAGGCGGTCTCCGCCCCGTTCGCCACCCGGCAGCTCGCGGACCTCGGGGCCCGGGTGATCAAGGTGGAGCGGCCGGACGGCGGGGACTTCGCGCGCGGCTACGACACCGCCGCCGCCGGGCTGGCCTCGCACTTCGTCTGGTGCAACCGGGGCAAGGAGTCGCTGGCGGTCGATCTGAAGGACCCGCGCGGGCTGGAGCTGGTACGGCGGCTGGTGGCCGGCGCCGACGTCTTCGTGCAGAACCTCGCCCAGGGCGCGGCGGCCCGTCTCGGACTGGACGCGGCCACCCTCTGCGCCGCGCACCCCCGGCTGGTGGCGGTGGACGTCTCCGGTTACGGGGCCGGCGGCCCGTACGCGCACAAGCGGGCCTACGACATGCTGGTGCAGTGCGAGGCGGGGCTGGTCTCGGTGACCGGCACCCCGGAGCAGCCGGTGAAGGCGGGCATCCCGGCGGCGGACATCGCGGCCGCCATGTACGCGTACTCCGGGGTGCTGGCGGCCCTGCTGCGGCGGGCCGCCACCGGGCGCGGCGGTCCGGTGGAGGTGTCCATGCTGGAGGCGCTGACCGAGTGGATGGGCCATCCGCTGCACCACGGGATGCACGGCGGCGAGGCCCCGCCGCGTACCGGGGTGGCGCATGCGGTGATCGCCCCGTACGACGCCTATGCCACGGCGGACGGCGGCCAGGTGCTGCTGTCGGTGCAGAACGACCGGGAGTGGCGGCGGCTGGCCGAGGAGGTGCTGGAGCGCCCGGAGCTGGGCGGGGACCCGGACTTCGCCACCAACACGGCGCGGGTGGCGCACCGGGAGCGGACCGACGCGGCGGTGGCCCGGGCGCTGGCCGGGCTGGGGACGGTGGAGGCGCTGGCCCGGCTGGAGGCGGCGGGGATCGCCTGCGCCCGGCTGAACACGGTGGCGGATGTGGCGGCGCATCCGCAGCTCGCGGCCCGGGACCGGTGGCGGGCGGTGGGGACCGAGGCGGGGCCGCTGCGGGCGATGCTTCCGCCGCTCACGCTGCCCGGTGGGCCCGAGCCCCGGATGGGCCCGGTGCCGGCGCTGGGTGAGCACACCGAGGCGCTGCTACGGGAGTTGGGGCTGTCCGGGCCGGAGCGCGCCGAGCTGCGCCGCTCGGGCGTGGTGGCCTGAGCGGCGGGCACCCGGAGGTGCCGTGATACGGGCGGGAGCGGGTCGCACGGGCGGCGCGGTACCGGGAGCGGGGCGCGGCGCCGACCGTGGACGCGTCAGCCGTGGCTGCCGAAGAGCGTGCGGCGCAGTCGGCGGAGCGGCGCGAAGAGCCGGACCCGTCCGCTCCTGCTGGTGCGGGCGTGAGCGACATCACGTGTCGTCAGCTCCCGCATGAGCAAGGTCGCTTCGGCCGCCTCGCGCGGCGCGACGGCGGGACCGCCCAGCACCGCGAGATGGCGGTCCAGCCGAGAGCTGGTCGCACTGCTGCCGCAGGTGATGGCAGGCACCCGAGGCCTGCCGCGCACTGCTGTTATCCGTTCCATGTCACTCCCCACCCGTATGAGGGCACCCGGCCGCTGAAGGTTAACCCTATCGTCCCCGCTTCACACACGTGTATCCCGGTGGAGTGATTCACCACCTGTGTACGGGTGTTGACGAGCACTCTCTCCATACCCCCTGAATTCTGATCAATGCAGGGTGACTTGGACATCTCTCACGATCTCTCACCGGCTCTCGTCACCGCCGGATGCCTCCGGGCCGGATCGACGGCCCGGAGGCATCCGGCGGTCATCGACGGGAGAGGACGGATCAGAGGGCGTTGCGGAAGGCGGGCAGATAGCCGCCGGACTGGCCGGAGGCGGTGGGGTGGTAGGACTCGCCGATGTTGAGCCAGTTGACGCTGTGCAGCCAGGCGGAGCCGGAGCAGATCTCGTGTCCGGTGAAGGCGGGCACCACGTCGGCGAAGGTGTAGCCGTGGTCGGCGGCCCGCTTGGCGGTGGCGGTGTTGAGGTGGTCGGCGGCGCCGTTGATCGCCCGGCGCTCGTTCTCGGTCAGCCCGGCGAGGCAGCTTCCGCCGATCCGGTAGAAGCGGGGGTAGCCCAGGACGACGACCCGGGCGGCGGGCGCCTTGGACCTGATGGCGCTGTACACGCTGTCCAGCCGGCCGGGCAGGGTGCTGTCCACATAGCCCTTGGCCTGGTTGACCCGGGCCACGCAGTTGGCCTCCGACTCCAGCACGCAGGTGGTCATCACGTCGGCGAAGCCGGCGTCGTTGCCGCCGATGGTGATCGAGACGAGATCGGTGGCGGCGGAGAGCGGGGCGAGCTGGCCGGCCGTCACATCGTTGGTGCGGGCGCCGGAGCAGGCGGTGAAGGCGAAGGAGGAGGGGGAGTTGGCGGCGGCCCAGAGCGCCGGGTACGCGCGCGGGGTGCGCTTGCAGTTGCCGCTGGAGGAGTCGTAGGCGCCGGCGCCGACCCCGGAGGAGTACGAGTCGCCGAGGGCCACGTAGTCGACGGCGGCCGCCGTCGAGTCGGCCTGTGCGGTGGCGGCGCCGGTGAGGGCCAGGGTGGCGCCGAGGAGGAGGGAGAGGGGGAGTGCCGCGGCTCGGGGCAGTTTCATGGAACCTCCCATAAGCAGGCTGATGTCCTGCTGGTGATGTAGCAGCATGGAGTGTCCATGCCAAGACGAACGGAGCGGGAGAGAGTGCGGAACGGCGCCGGGCGCGGATGCCGCCGTTCCATGAAAGCGGCGAAGGCGGATCAAACGGCTATCGAACACCCCGGATTGGCGACAACTCGCCAAAGGCTCCGGAAAGTGCCGACGGGCTGCTAAACCCGGTGCGGGCGGGTCGGGCGTACCGGATCATGGGGTCATGTCCGACACTCCGTCACCCCCGCAGGACGCCCTGCCGGTCCGGCTCAACGTCGACGACAGCGACTCGCCGTCCGATGTGGTCGACGCGCTGTTCCTTGGGCGCTTCGCCACCGGCGAGCAGCCGTACGCGCACAGCTCGACCATCGACCGGCTGCGCACCGGCGCCACCCTGATCCCCTCCGGCGCCACCGTGCTGCGCGCCGCCCGGGACGCCGACCGCAGCGCCACCCTGGCCGAGGGCGACGGCTGGACGCTGCTGGTATCCCGCTGGAACCGCGGCGCCGACGTGACCGTCACCGCGGTCGACGCCGAGCTGGCCGAGCGGGTGCTGAAGGAGGCGACCGACGGCGCGCAGGACGAGCCGGAGCCGCAGCCCGAGGACGTCACCATGGGCTTCTGGTACGTCTCCCCCCGGCGCGGCCCGCACCGCACCACCCGCCCGATCTCCGCGGGCACCTGGCCGGAGATCGCCCGCAACTACACCGCCCCGGTGGCCGGGGCGCTGGAGCGGCTGATGGCCGTCACCCCTCAGGACGTGGCGGGGCGGCTGCTGCTTCTGCACGGGCCGCCGGGCACCGGCAAGACCTCGGCGCTGCGCACCCTGGCCCGCTCCTGGCGCGAGTGGTGCCAGGTGGACTGCGTACTGGACCCGGAGCGGCTCTTCAACGACGTGGGCTATCTGATGGACATCGCCATCGGCGAGGACGACGGGCCCGACGGCGGCCGCTGGCGGCTGCTGCTCCTGGAGGACTGCGACGAGCTGATCCGCGGCGAGGCCCGGCACGCGGCCGGGCAGGCGCTCTCCCGGCTGCTGAACCTGACGGACGGTCTGCTCGGCCAGGGGCGCAACGTCCTCGTCGGCGTCACCACCAACGAGGACCTGGAGCGGCTGCACCCGGCCGTGGTCCGCCCCGGCCGCTGCCTGGCCCGGATCGAGGTCGGGAAGCTGACCCGCGAGGAGGCGGTGGGCTGGCTGGGCACGGAGGAGGGCGTGGGGCGCGAGGGCGCCACCCTGGCCGAGCTGTACGCGCTGCGCCGCGGCACCGGCCCCGCCGCCGTACCGGACCAGTCCCGCGGGACGGACGCGGGCCTGTACCTGTGACCGCCGTTGCGGGTGACCGCCCTTGCGGATGACCACCCTTGCAGGTGACCGCCCTTCCCGGTCGGCCGCCGCTCAGCGGTGGTAGGCGCCCTCCCCTCCCCGGTCCGGCCGCCGCTCAGCGGCCGTGGGCGGCTTCCCGGGCCGGCCCGGTGCAGCCGTCAGCGGTCGTAGGCGGCTCCCCGGGCCGGTCGGCCGCCGCTCAGCGGGGTAGGCGCCTTCCCCGGCCCGGCCGGGTGCAACCGTCGGCGGCCGTGGGCGGCCCGGGTCCGGTCGGCCGCCGCTCAGCGGCCATGGGCGGCTTTCCGGGCCGGTCGGCCGGTGCTCAGCGGTCGTAGGCGGCGCGCAGGGCGTCGACGACGGCGGCCTGGGCGTCGGCGTGGCTGAGCCCGAGGCGGTGCACCTCGGCGGCGTATCCGGCGGCGGCGGTCGCGGCCTGGCGGGCGGCCGCGTCGCCCGCCGCGGCGACGACCGTGCCGCCCCGGCCGCGGGTCTCCACCACCCCGTCCGCCTCCAGCGCCCGGTAGGCCTTGGCGACCGTGCCCGCCGCGAGCCCCAGCTCCTCGGCGAGGCCCCGGACCGTGGGCAGCTTGTAGCCGACCGGGAGGCGCCCGGAGCGGGCCTGGTCGGAGATCTGGGCGCGCAGCTGTTCGTACGGGGCGGTGGCGGAGGCCGGGTCCACCGACAGTTTCAAGGTCACCGTCCGATTGTGGCGCACCGGCGCCCCGGACGCGGCGGGTAATTCGGAGGCGCCGCGCGGCCGGTGACCGTACCGTGCGGGCCGTGACGATGATCGTGCG
Source organism: Streptomyces sp. NPDC046887 (assembly GCF_040644755.1). Classification (NCBI taxonomy): domain Bacteria; kingdom Bacillati; phylum Actinomycetota; class Actinomycetes; order Kitasatosporales; family Streptomycetaceae; genus Streptomyces; species Streptomyces sp. NPDC046887. Next base: position 60,741 of record NZ_JBEYXH010000033.1, on the reverse strand, counting down.
GGACTTCGCGGCCCGGGACGCCGAGGCGGTGGTCGCGGTACGCCGGGCGGCACTGCCCTTCGAGGTGGTGACGGAGGCCTCGCTGCGGTTCACCGTGGACCACGCCCACCCGGCCGAGCGCTACCGGCTGCTGGTGGCCGAGCGGGACGGCGAGGTGGTCGGCACCGCCCACTGCGGCCTCGCCTTCCAGAGCGCCGAGCCGGGGCAGGCGCACACCACCCCGTACGTCCACCCCGGCCACCGCCGCCACGGCGCCGGCACCCTGCTGCTGCGCACCGCCGAGAAGCATGTCCGGGCGCACGGCGCCACCGCGCTCTACTGCTGGGCGCTGGAGGGCACCGGGGGTGTGGAGTTCGCCGGGCGGCACGGCTACCGGCCGGCCCGCAGCGCGCACTTCCAGCGGCTCGACCTGGTCTCCCACCCGCTGCCCGAGCCGCCGGACGCGCTGCCGCCGGGGGTGCGGCTGCACACCGCGGCCGAGTGGCGGGCCGACCCGCGGCCGCTGTTCGAGGCCGACGCCGAGGTGACGGCCGACGAGCCGAGCGATGTCGGCGCCGAGCTGGACGACTACCAGGACTGGCTGTCCCGTACCTGGCACCATCCGCTCTTCGACCATGAGCTGTCCACGGTGGTGACGGTGGACGGCCGGGTCGCCGCGTTCACCGCCGCCTCCACCGACGGGCTGACCCGCTACTTCAGCGGGATGACCGGCACCCTGCGGGCCCACCGGGGCCGGGGGCTGGCGCGGCTGGCCAAGACCGACTCCCTGCGGCGTGCCCGCGCCGCCGGCTACACCGAGGCGTTCACCAGCAACGACGGGGCCAACGAGCCGATGCTCGCGGTGAACCGCCGCCTCGGCTACGAGGTACGCGCTACGGAGGTACGCCATGTCCGCACGTTCCACTGACCCGTCCGCCGACCCGTCCGCGGGGTCCCTCGACATCGTCCTGGTGAAGGGCGGCCGGACCAAGATCCGCTACCCGGCCGAGGTGCTGTCGGACGACGGCGACCGGATCACGGTACGGGCCCCCTGGGCCGGGGACGGGGTGCGGGACTTCGGCTTCGTCCGCTTCGAGCCGGGGGATGTGTTCACCGAGCACTACTGGCGGGACCGGTGGTACGCGGTGAAGGAGGTCCGCACCGCCGACGGCACCCTCAAGGGCTGGTACTGCGACATCACCCGCCCCGCGGTGGTGGACGACCGCAGCGTGACGGTGGAGGACCTGGACCTGGACCTGTGGGTGTCGGCCGACCGGTCCCGCGTACTCCGGCTCGACGAGGACGAGTTCGCGGCGAGCGGTCTGGCCGGGCGGGACCCGGAGGCGGCCACCGCGGCGGTGGCCGCCCTGGACGCCCTGGAGGCACTGGCCCACGCCGGCCGACTGCCGGGCGCCACCGCTCGGTAGTCCCACCCACCTGTCACCCCGAGGCGTCCCCCGTCGCCGTCCACAGGCAGAACACGTGTCCGGCCGGGTCGAGCATGACCCGGACGTCGTCCTGCGGCTGGTAAGCGGCCGGGACGGCCCCGCAGGCCCGGGCGTGGGCCTCGGCGGCGGCCAGGTCGGCGGCCTCGATGTCCAGGTGGGACATCATCGCCGGGGCGCCGGGCTCGGTCGGCCAGACCGGGCGCCGGTAGTGCGGCTCGCTCTGGAAGGCGAGCGCCGCTCCCCCGCCGGGCGCCCGCAGCTTGACCCACTCCGGCTCGTCCGCCGTCACCTCCCAGCCGAGCAGCGCCACATAGAAGGCCGCCAGTTCACCGGCGTCGGGCGCGTCGAGCACGGTGCCGGTGAGGGTGAGCGGCACCGGCCCACCGCGGCTCGCCTCGGCCGTCACCGCGCCGCGTCCCGCAGCAGGACGAACAGCCCGCGGGCGCGGCCCCCGGCCGGGAGGTTCCAGTCGGCGGTGCCGTACGCCCGGGTGGTCGCCGGGTCGGTCTCGGGCCCGGTCTGCCCGCCCTCCAGCACCCGGACCAGCCGCAGCGTCAGTTCACCGCCGTCCGCCGACCGTACGGCGATCGCCGTGCCGTCCGCCCCGTCGGCGACCCCGGTCGCGGTGAGCCCGGCGGGCAGCTCGCCCCCGGTGCCGTGGGCGACCACGGACGGGTCCGGTGTGTCGGAGACCGACTGGGCCTGCGGCTCGGCGCGCCCCGCCAGGAAGGCGAGCAACCGCTCCTGGAATACGGGGTCGTGGGCGCCGTCGTACACCCAGCGCTTGCCCAGCACCCCGTGCTCGGAGGTGCCGACCAGCGCGTCCTCGGCCGCCCCCTCCAGCGGCTCGCCCCGGTAGGTGAGCGGGACGAGGTAGCTGACCGGCCGCTCGCCCGAGGCGTCGTTGACGACCATGAACTCGATGCCCACCGCGCCCTCCGGGTCGTCCAGCCGGAAGCCGCCGGCCTTCTCGGGCGCGGGCGCGCTCGCGGAGCCGGCGTACCAGGGCCGCCCGGGCAGCCAGGACGCGAGCAGTTCCAACTTGCCAGGCGTCATGGTGGTCTCGTGGATGACGGCCATCGGTACGGCTCCTCACAGCAGGTCGGTGGCGGCGCTTCCTGAGCGCCCTCTTAGAGCGACCTTAACCGCGCCATAAGGATCGCCCCCGGTCCCCTCCGGCAGCCGTTTTCCGCGTCCGGACCGGCTAGCTTGCTGATCACCGGGGCGCCCGGCCGCCGGCGCCGACACGGTCGGTACACGCCCGCCCCCCAACCCCCCACCTGTCACTGGTACGTCCGAAGGAGAACGCCCCCATGACTCGTCGCCGTACGGCAGCCGCCGCCCTCGCCCTGGGCATAGGCCCGCTCGCGCTCGCCGGGCTGGCCGCGACCCCCGCCGCCGCGCACGGTTCGATGACCGACCCGGTCAGCAGGGTGTCGGCGTGCTTCAGCGAGGGCCCGGAGAGCCCCAAGTCGGCGGCGTGCAAGGCGGCGGTCGCGGCCTCCGGGACGCAGGCGTTCTACGACTGGAACGAGGTGAACATCGGCGACGCGGCCGGCCGGCACCGCCAGATCATCCCCGACGGCAAGCTGTGCAGCGCGGGCCGCGACAAGTACAAGGGGCTGGACCTGCCGCGCGCCGACTGGCCCTCCTCGAAGCTGGCCGCCGGGAACCACACCTTCCGCTACAAGGCGACCGCCCCGCACCGGGGCAGCTTCGAGCTGTACGTCACCAAGGACGGCTACAACCCCTCGAAGCCGCTGAAGTGGTCGGACCTGGAGGCCCGGCCGTTCGCCAAGGTGGTCAACCCGAGGCTGGAGAACGGCCACTACGTCTTCGACGGCCGGGTCCCGGCCAAGTCCGGCCGCCATCTCGTCTACTCCATCTGGCAGCGCTCGGACTCGCCGGAGGCCTTCTACACCTGCTCCGACGTGGTGTTCGACGGCAAGGGCACCGCCTCCGCCGGGGCGCCCGCCCCGGTGGCCTCGGCGCCCAGCGAGCAGCAGATCGAGGACGGTAGCGACAAGTCGACCGTGGACCACGGCGGTCACGGCGGCGACGACCACCCGGCGGGCGGCCACCAGCCCGGTGCGGCGGCGCCGGAGGCCGGGGCCGCGCCCGAGGTGAAGCAGGCCGCGCCCTCCGCCGTCCCGTCGGCGGCCCCCGAGGGCAACGCCGTGGACGCCGCCGGCGCCGGGGCCCCCTCCGCGATCCCGTCCGCGGGCCCGTCCTCGCCCGCCGCCGCCCCCTCCTCGCCCTCCGCGCAGGCGGCGACCGGAGGCCTGGCCGAGACCGGCGGCGACGCCCGCACCACCTACCTCGCCGTGGGCGGCGCGGCGGTGCTGGCGCTCGGCGCGGGTCTGATGTTCGCGGTCAACCGCCGCAAGGCCGCCCCGGCGGGCCGCCACACCCGCTGACCGGCCGCTTCCCACCGACAGGTGTGCCCCGTCCGAAGAGGTCCGGACGGGGCACGCCTCCGCTCTGCGCTGCGTCAGCTCACCGCCGACAGGCAGTCCACCGTGGTGGCGCGCTCCGGGTCGAGGGCGTTGGCCACCTCGTGGAAGGCGATCCGGTCGGTGAGCCCGATGGCCACATGCTCGGAGACATCGAGCAGGCAGCGGTCCTGGATGAGCACGTTCGTCACGTCCGGCCCGTCGAGGAACTGGCTGCGGTGCGGGGTGACGACCTCGTCGTAGCGGGTGGCGATGACGGTGTAGCGGACCCCGGGCACGGTGTCGCCGCCTTCGTTGAGCCGGGTCATGAACGGTGAGCCGACCACCTGGTCGGCGAGGGCCGGGGTCTTCTCGTTCAGCAGGTGCCCGATTCCGGGGAAGTACGGCAGCAGCTGGGTGAGCCCGAGCAGGGTCGTGCCGTGGTTGCTGGGGGCGATCCCGACCAGCGCGTTGACCTTGTCGGCGCCGCCGAGGAACTTCAGGTAGTGGCGGGGCATCATGCCGCCCTGGGAGTGCCCGACGAGGTCCGCCTCGGCCGCGCCGGTCGCCGCGAGGACCCGGTCCACATACGCGTCCAGCTGCTCCGCCGACTTGGCGACGGGCCCGAGGCCGTGGAAGAACGGCACCCCGGGCAGCTGCCCGTAGTCCAGCGAGAAGACGCAGTACCCGCGCTTGACCAAGTAGGGCGCCAGGCCGAGCCAGTTGTCCACGGAGTTGCCGAAGGTGCCGTGGACCAGCACCACCGGGCGGGGGTGCCGGGCGGACGGCTTGCAGGAGTAGTCGTTCCAGCCGCTGCTGACGGCGGCGGCCTGGGCGGGGGCGGCGGTGGCGGCCGCGCCGGGGACCAGGGTCGCGGCGGCGGCCAGCAGCAGGACGGCACACGCTCTCAGCGCGCGGCGCAGGGGGCGGCGGGGGGTCTCGGGCAGCATCGAGTGGTCTCCTTGCGGCTCAAGGACATGGGGATAAGCGGGGCGGATGGGGAGTCCGCCCAGTGGCCCGGACCACGGAGACACCACGGCACGGCATAGGGTGAGTGCCGTGCTCATGCCAAGTTACGCACGGGTAGGCGCGGCTTGGGAAGTTACGTGCCGGTAAAAAGTCCACGCCCCGCACCGGTGAGAAGTCCCCGCCCCCGTACCTGAGTACGGGCACTCATGCGCCGGGTGGCGCCCCCGCGTGACCCTGGGACACGACCACGCACCAGGAGTCCATGGGAGGAACACCGTGAACGCCCGTACGCTCACCCGCCTGACCTTCGCCAACCCGGCCTCGGCGATCTATCTGACCCTGGTCGCCGGCTCCCTCGCCGTCGCCACCGCCGTCACCCTCTTCTCCGCCGACCCCGGCTTCGTCTGGGTGTGGCCGGCCCTGTTCACCCTCCCGTTCTCCACCCTGGTGGTGATGACCGGTGACGCGGTCTGGGCCGCCGAGGGCGCGCCCACCTGGTTCCTGGCCGGCGGCCTGGCCGTCAGCGCCCTGGTCCAGGCACTCGCCCTCGGCGCCCTCTGGCAGGCCGTACGCGGACACCGCCGAGGGCTGCCCCACCCCCGCGGCCACTGACCCCCGTACACACCCGGCGGCCCCCGCACGCCCCCGCAAGGCATCCACCCCCACCATGCCCCCACGCGACCCCGCACGGCATCGCCCCCTCACAATGCCCCCATGCGCATCCGACCCGTCCGCCCCGACGAACTGCCCGCCCTCCAGGACATCGAACGGGCCGCCGGCCGCTGCTTCCGGGACATCGGCATGCCCGAGATCGCCGACGACGAGCTCCCCACCCTCACCGAACTGGCCCGCCACCAGCGGGCCGGACTCGCCTGGGTGGCCGTGGACGCCGCCGACACCCCCGTCGCCTATCTGATCGCCGACCGCGTCGACGGCAACCTCCACATCGAGCAGGTCTCGGTCCACCCGGACCACGCCCGCCGCGCCATCGGCCGCGCCCTGCTGGACCACCTGGCCGCCCACGCCACCGCCACCGGCGCCCCCGCGCTCACTCTCACCACGTTCACCGAGGTCCCCTGGAACGCCCCCTACTACGCCCGCTGCGGCTTCCGCCCCCTCTCCGAAGCCGAACTCACCCCCGCCCTCCGCGCCATCCGCCGCCGCGAAGCCGCCCACGGCCTCGACCGCTGGCCCCGAACCTGCATGCGCCGCACGCTGCCCGGGACGGGCGACGGGGCCTGACGGCGTACGAGACGGGTCAGGCGCTGTCGGCGAGCGCCGGTCTCAGGGTGCGTGCGGCCCGGCTGATGAGGTCGGCGGCCTGGTCGATGTCAGTCTCGGTGGTGGTGCGGCTGATGCTGAGCCGGACTGTGGCACGGGCCTGGTCAGGGGTGAGCCCGATCGCCCTGAGGACATGGGAGGGCTCACCGCTGCCGGTACTGCAGGCCGAGCCGGTGGTGGCCGCGATGCCCGGAAGTCGGTCGAGGAGGTCCTGCGCCTCAATGCCGGGCAGGGTGAGGCTGAGGTTCCCTTGCAGTCGCCGGTGTGGGTGGCCGTTGACGGTGGCGCCCGGGAGTGCGGCCAGAAGGCGGCTCTGAAGCCGGTCACGCAGGGCCCGAGTGCGGGTCGGGGGCGGGACGGCGTCGGTGGTGATGAGGTGTGCGGCGGCGCCGAAGCCGACGATGGCGGGAACGTTGGGGGTGCCGGCCCTCAGGCCGTGTTCCTGTCCCCCGCCGGTCTGCAGAGCGGTGATGCGGGTGCCGCCGCGGACATAGAGGGCGCCGATGCCTTGCGGGCCATGGAGTTTGTGGGCGGACAAGGACGCCAGGTCGACTCCGAGTTCGGCGACATCGAGGAGTCCACAACCGGCGCTCTGGGCGGCGTCGGTGTGCAGGACGACGCCACGCGGTGCGGTGATCCCGGCAATGGTTGTCAGCCGCTGGATGGTGCCGATCTCGTTGTTGGCATGCATCACCGAGACGAGCACGGTGTCCGGCGTGAGGGCGGCGGCGACGTCGGCGGCGTGAACGAGCCCGTATGCGTCGACGTCCACATGGCTGAGGGTGTAGCCGTGGTGGTCGACAAGCCGCCGACAGGCGGCGAGGACGGACCTGTGCTCGATCGCGGTGGTGACGATGTGCCCGCCCGAGGGTCGGATGGCAAGGGCGGCACCGAGTATCGCGAGGTGGTTGGCCTCGGTGGCGCCGGAGGTGAAGACGATTTCCGGCTCGCTCTCGGCCGCGATCAGGTCGGCGACCTGGCGGCGGGCCGTGTGGATCGCCCGCGCGGCCGTGCGTCCGCGGGCGTGCGGGCTGGAAGGGTTGCCGTACTCACTGGTGAGGAAGGGCAGCATCGCCTCCAGAACGTTTTCGTCGAGCGGGGTGGTGGCCTGATGGTCGAGGTAGATCGGTCGGGTGTTCATGCGGCCCGCTCCCGGTGCCCGGTGGCGGCCGGTTCCGCCGCGGCGTACTTGCGCTCGCCGTCGACGAGGTCCCAGTAGACGGTGCGAGGCTGCTCGAAGACGGAGAACGCGGTGGCCAGGCACAGCCAGTTCCTGTTCGGCTGGGACCGGGCGAGAAGAAAGGCGTCTTCGAACAGTCGGCGGGCGCGTACGGCCAGAGCCTCGCGGGTCGGCTGCGGTCCGAACAGGTGCGGGTAGCTGCGCTGCCGCAGCCATGCTTCGGCCTGCGCCGCTCCTGCCTCGCCGTCCAGATGACCGCTGTCGGTGAGGGTCTGGGCCGCGAGTCGCTCCAGGCGGCGGGTGCGGCGGGCCTTCTCACCGCCGGGACACCGATCCCCGGTGATGCTCCATTCGTACCAGCGTGGCGGCTGGTAGCGAGCGAAGTCGACATCGTCGAGCTGGGCGGTGATCTGCGGAGGGATCTGCCCGCGCGTCAGGTCCGCGACGTCATAGCCGGGACCGAGGGCTTCCAGGGTCAGCGAACCGGGCCGGCCGGGGGCGGGCCGGTCCATGCGGACCAGGACGGTGAGGCGGTTGGTGAAGCGGTTGGTGGGCTCTGCGAGGATCACCGCCCGTCCATCGGCCAGCAGCCCGGCGGCCCGCTGCCCGATCTCCTCGACGGGGAACGTGTTGCCGCCGCGGTAGTACTGCCTCTTCTCCATCCCACCGTCCGAGCGGATCATCAGCGTCTCCATGCCGGTCGCGGCGGCCAGTACGTGCACGGCGGTGCGGAGAGCGGCCGCGCTGTCGCCGGGCTGGATGAGACAGGCGTTGAGCACGGGGAGGTTCAGCGAGCGCAGCAGAGCCATGGTCTGCCACTTCGGCCAGCGCCGGTCCTTTGCCGCCGTTTCCAGCTCGGGAGGTGTGAGTGCGTGCAACGGGCGGGGCAGGGGTAGTGCCATCGCGCGGCTCCTCCTTCCTCTCTGCTCAGACGGCATCCGCGCGGTGCAGGTCGGCGGTCAGCTCCGTGAAGGTGCGCTCACGGTGGGCGGTGAAGGGGTGATCCCGCCAGTCGTAGAAGTCGCCGATGCCGAGCTGGTCCGCGCAGACCCGGCGTACGAACTGCCGGGCGAATCCGGCCGAGGGCCAGTAGTAGTGCTCACCGGCTCGGGGTGAGAGGTAGAGGTAGGAGCCGCCCGCGACTTCCGGGAGAGCCTCCATGGAGGCAAGCCGCAGCCCGGGGCCGCCGGTCTTCTCGTAAGCGGTCCTGATCGCGTCCGGGTCGGGGACGGGGACCAGGTGCAGATGGCAGTGGCTGCAGCAGGAGGCGCCCAGCTCGCAGTCACGCGGGCCGTGTTCGGCCAGGATCACCGGCCCGTAGCGGGCCTGGATCAGCCTGCGCATCCGTTCGGCTTCCTCGGCGACCCGGGCGAGGGCGGAGGGGCTGACGTCGGCGGCGGCGTCCAGATGCTGCAAGGGCATGAACAGGCAGTAGCCCGGGGCCAGGGAACCGATGGTCGGCAGCAGCACCCAGCCACCGGAGGTCCGGGTGATGATCCGGGGCGCGCTCGTACGTCCGCTGAACTCGGTGCAGAACTGGCAGTCCGTCATGATCGCCTCTGACTTGGGTCTACGGGGAACTCGTCGGCGTATCGGCTCTTCAGGTCGGATTGCCGGCCGTAGAGAGGATGTGATGCGGCGGCACCGGAGTCAGCGACGTCCAGAGCGAACACGAGCAGACGCGCCAGGGGCATGCCGTGGTACAGACGCAGGACGGCGGGGCCGGCATTGACCAGCTCCAGCGTCAGGTGCCCGTTCCAACCAGGCAGAACGAAGGGGCTGGTGACGTGGACCGCCAGACCGACGCGAGCCAGGTGGCTCAGCCCGCCGATCACGCCCATCACCCCGGCGCCGAGCCGCAGAGGCTGTTCGACCGCGCCCAGCAGCATCTCGCCGGGCGTCAACTCGTAGTTCGTCCAACGGGTGATCGGCACACCGTAGAGGTTGTCGATGCTGGTCTGGTCGGCCAGGTCGATCACCTGCGTGCTCGGGGCGGCCAGCGGCTGCAGCGGCGTGCCGAGGGTCAACAGCAGCCCGTCGCCGCGAAGGGGGCCGGACCAGTCCAGAGCGTTCCGTTTGATCAGCTCGGTAATCCACTCGGCTGAGAGCATGGCTCATCCCCCATGATTCAGACAGCGCGGTGATCTTTGCCTTTGCGATCCAAGGCGTCTACCCGAAATGTTCCCCGGAATACTCAGCGATATCCGGATGTCCGGTCGGACATTTCAAGGTTTTCTTGGGATGAATTGCGGAGAAGTTCAGTTCTGCTGGCCGTGCGGACAGTGCACGCTGGGTGAGACTGCAACAGGGAGGGGGCGTCGTGATGACGTCGTTGCCGTCCGGGCCGTTGAAGGTCCCGGGGCCGGAGGGGTTTCGCGCCGATCTGCTCGCGTGCTCGCCAGGCTTCCTGGATCTGACGTGGGACCAGTTGAGGACGCTGATCGTGGTACGGGAGACGGGGACCGCGCTGGCCGCGGCGAAGGTGCTGGGGCGCGAGCAGTCCAGCGTGCAGAAGCAGCTCGACATCCTCAACCGCAACTTCCAGGCACTGACCGGTGAGTTGCTGGTGGTCAAACAGGGCCGAGGCCGCGACTTGCTGTTCACCCCGACCGGGCTGGAGGTCGTCGAACGGGCCCGGGCAACCTTCGCCCACTGGTTGCAGGGCATAGCTGATTCCCGTCGCCGGCTCGGCTCGACATTGACGGTGGGGACGACGGAGTTCACCCTCGGATTCCTGGGTCGGGTGTGGGAGCGGGTCGCCCCGCAGCTGCTGGAGCGGGAGGTCGAGCTGAAGGTCGTCCACGTGCGGACCCGCGACTTCTGGAAGCACCTGGATTCCAACCAGGTCGATCTGCTGTGTGGCGGGCTCGCGGCCGACGTCGCCTCGGAACGGGTGGCCCCCGAATACGACTTCCTTGAGTGGCACCGCGAAGGGCTGGCCCTGCTGACGAACCTGCCGGTGCGCGAACTCGCCGCAAAGACCGTCGGGGTCGACCGGCTGCGGAGACTGCCGTTGGTGATCCCCTCGCGCGGAGTGATCACCGACTTCGTCGAGCGCTGGTACGGGCCCGACTTCCGCTCGCAGCTGCAGATCACCGCCGAGATCGACGACATCTACTACGGACTCGCCCTGCTGCGGTCGCGCATGACGTACGGGTGCATGCTGTGCGCCCGCTCCATCGGCGAGGCAGCCGTCGACGGGCGCCTGCCCACCGGCGAGGGTTTCCGACTCATCGATCTCGCCGACGACTTCGCCCCTGTGCTGCAACTGGTCTCCGGCGTCTTCGCCCGCCGAGGGGAACGCGAGACGTATGACGCCTCCCACCCACTGAACATTCTGTGGGATGCCTTCCGCGACGAAGCGGCGTCGGGGAGGCCCCTGCCCTTGTGATCCCCGCTCTGGAGGATTTCGTGCTGCTGGCCTCGGTCAACCTCAACAAGCGTCTCGGCGCCACCGGCGCCCGCTCGAACGTCGCTGCCTGGCTACGCGAGCACGGCGTCGAGATCGTACTCGCGCAGGAGCCGTTCAAGCCCGCCGACCGGACGCCTCCCGTTCTGGCGGGCTTCACCTTCGCCGGCGGAGACGGTCGTCTGGCCACCTGGGCCGGTGAGAATCTCGCCCTCCCCACCGTGTCGTCGCCCGCCCCGTGGGTTCAGCGGGTGGAGCTGGAGTGGCTTGTCATCCTCCATGTGCATCTTGACGCCTATGCCGGCGTCTCCCGGGCCGCCCAGCTGGCCGAACTCGCCGCGATGGCGGTCGCCGAGCAAGGTCGCCCGCTGCTGGTCTGCGGGGACTTCAACCTCGCCCCCCGCCCAGCGGACGGCCTGTTCGGGGAGGAGGCAAGCGCGTTCACCAGCGAGGTCGAACGCACGGTCCTGCGGCAACTGCTGCGGGTCGGCGGCTTGGTCGACACCACTGCCGAGGAGGCTCCCGTCTTCACCTTCGAGCGGGCTTTCCACGGCCGGCCGACCCACTTCCGCTGCGATCTCGCTCTGCTCAGCGACCACCTGACGACGGCCACCGTCGTCACCGTCGATTCCTCGGTGCGCAGCGGTCCGGCCGCCTTCACGGATCACTCCGCGTTGCGGATCGACCTGCCTCTCTCCCCGCAGCTCGCCGAACCGGACGACGTGCTCTTCCCGCTGAGCGAGCTGACCGGCGGCGGCCCCGACGCCGCCCCGGTCGTACGGAAGTACCAGCCCCACAAGACCGCGATGGGCCGCCAGGCACCGTCCCCGGCCTCCCGGGCGGTGACCGAGCACCTGACCGGCCCGCTCGGCATCCGCAGCGTCCTGGACCATGGCTGCGGCCGCGGCGCCGACATCGCCCACTACCGCTCGGCGGGCCTGGACGCCGAGGGCTTCGACCCCTACGAGGAATTCGGCTGGCCCCGCCCGGCACGGACCGGATTCGACCTGGTCACCTCCATGTTCGTCCTCAACGTGCTGCCCGATCCCTGGCAGCGGATCCAGGCCCTCAAGGAAGCGGCATCCTTCGCCCGCTCCGGCGGGCACATCGTGGTGGTCACCCGCTCACCGGAGGAGATCGCCAAAGCCGCCGCCGACGGTGGCTGGAGCGTCCACCACGACGGGTTCTGGTCCAGCCGGCCAAAGGGGACGTTCCAGCGAGGCATCGCCCCGGACGAGATCACCGCGCTCGCCCGCCAGGCCGGACTCCGGCCCGCCCACGCAGCCCCGGTACTACCGCTGCTCGGGGTATGCCATGCCATCCTGACGAAACCGACAGCGTAGAAGAGGCCACCCGAGCATCCTTGGTCGAGGTGCGGCATGACGAAGCCCGCTTCCACCGGCCCGTTTCCACCGGCCCGCATCCACCGGTCCGAGGCCACCCGGGCGGGTGTACGCGGTCCGGTACCGGCTTCTCGGCCAGGAGTCAGCGGTTGCCGGTCCAGACGATCCGCTCGGCAAAGCCACCGCGCGCACTCGCCTTGGCCTCGCGGATCTTCTCCAATTGCTCCGTGTCGATTCCCAGATCCGCGGCGAGGGCGCGCACCACTTCGAGTACGTCCGCGAGCTCTTCCGGCGCCTCGGCATCGTCGGCCTTCAGGAACTCGGCGACCTCCTCGCCGAGCTTGTCCCGCAGGCGGTTGCGGTACTCCTCGGGGGCCGCGGTGTAGGTGAGGGGCTCGGCCCCGTGCCCGCGAATGATCTGCGGAATCCGGTCTCGCACCAACTTGCCGTGCTCGCCGCAGCGGTTCACCTGTCGTCACCCGCACCCGTCATCGCGAGGCGACACCCGTCGGCCACCCCTCATTCCGAGGCAGCTTAGGGACACCGCCCCACTACTCGCCATGCGAACCGTCATTCCCACCCGTTCGGGTACACACGGTCGCGGCGCCGACTTTCGGCTACGTGGTTCGCCGCCCGGACCTACCCGGTGGCGCCGTAGCGCACCCGCTCGGCCGGAGCCGCGACCGGATACCCCGCACGCTGCCCGGGACGGGCGACGGGGCCTGACGGCTCCGGATGCCACCCCTGCCGTATCGGTGGAGCGCGCATGCCAGGCTTGCCGTATGACGATCGTTGACGTATCCGCCGAGGTGTCCATCGCTTACCAGAGCTTCGGCGACCCCGGGGACCCGCCCGTGCTGCTGGTGATGGGGCTGGGCGGGCAGATGCTCGCCTGGCACGAGGACTTCTGCCGGGCGCTGGCGGACCGCGGCCGCCAGGTGATCCGATACGACAACCGCGACTGCGGGCTGTCCACCAGGTTCGACGCCCATCCGGTGGACACGGGCGCGTTCCTGGCCGCCGTCGGCTCGGGTGATCTCGCCGCGGCGTCCGCGATGGTGCCCTACCGGCTGTCCGACATGGCCGCGGACGGGCTCGGGCTGCTCAGCGCGCTCGGGATCGAACGCGCCCATGTGGTCGGCACCTCGATGGGCGGGATGATCGCCCAGACCATGGCCCTCTCCGCGCCGGAGCGGGTGCTGACCCTGACGTCGATGATGTCCTCCACCGGCGAGCCGGAGTACGGGCGGTCCGGCCCGGAGGCCCAGGCCGTGGTGTCTGCCCCGAAGCCCGGCGACCGCGAGGGGTATATCGCGGCGGCGGAGAGGGAGCTGGTGTGGGCCTCCCGGCGGTACGGCAACGTCGGGTGGCTGCGCGAGCTGGCCGCCGGCAGCTACGACCGGGCGTACTACCCGGCGGGGATCGCCCGGCAGCTTGGGGCGATGGTCCTCAGCGGCTCCCGGGCGGACGCGCTGCGTGAACTGCGGGTTCCCACGCTGGTGATCCACGGTCTGGACGACACGCTGGTGGACCCCAGCGGCGGGAGGCGCACCGCGGAGCTGGTGCCCGGTGCCGAGCTGCTGCTGGTCCCCGACATGGGCCACGACCGCCCGCGTGAGCTCTGGCCCACGCTCATCGACGCCGTGGTGGCCCACACCGCCTCGGCGGACCGGGGGCGCTAGCTGCCGGGCGCCTCCATGGCCGCCTTGAGATTGCGCAGCGTGGTACGGATGTTCCGCCGCTGGAAGTCGGCGAAGGTGTGCCCGCGGGTCACCACCCGGTCGAAGGCGTTGGCGAGGGGGTCGGGCCATCCGCGGCGGTCGTCCGTCCAGGTCTCGGTGACCTCGGTGCCCTCCCCCACCGGCGCGAACCGGTACTCCCAGGTCGCGATCGGCCCGCGCAGCCGGGGCTGCTTCAGCCCGATGGCGTGCACCCGGAAGCGGAACAGCCGGCCCTCCTCGGCGGCGGTCACCGTGCAGCGGGTGGTCCAGCGCACGCCCCCGCGCTTGTTGTGGCCCTCGAAGACCAGACCGGGCCGGGTGGCGGCCGCCCCCTGCCCGTCCGGCACGGTGGCGCCCAGGTTCTCCGGGCTCCACCGGCCCATCAGGGCGGGCTGCGAGACCTGCCGGTAGATCACGGCCGGGTCGGCCTCGATGAGAACGCTGTCACTGACGCTGAACACGCGCGGCATGGGGCTCCCTTTCGTCGGCCGCCCACGCTATCGCCCGGCACTGTCTACGCGGGATCCGGCCGTCCGCCCACGGGCTGAAGCGTCCCCGCGGCGGTGAACGCGTCGGTGATCGGCGCGATGAGGGAGGCGAGGCGGCGGGCACCCGCATCGCCGATCGGCGCCCACAGCGCGGCGCAGTGCTCGTCCGTCTCCCCTTCGATGCGCTCGCGCGCCGCGCTGCCGGCCTCGGTGAGCACGGCGTCGGAGTCGAGCCAGCCGCGCGCGACCAGGCGTGCCGTCGCCGCCTCCCACTCCTCGTCATCCCACCGGCGGGTCGCCCGCGCGAGAGCAGTGGGAAGGCGGCCGGTCGCGGTGTGCAGGACGAGGCAGTCGCACGGCCCGAGGCCGTTGTCGGCGAGGACGACGAGATGGGCGTCGCCGCGCCACTCGCGCGCCACCGTGATCTGCTGCCAGAGCGCGACCAGGGGATCGGGTGGCAGGGCGACCGAGGCGTTCGCGGCGGCCAGCACCTTGCCGGCGTAGTCGGCACCGGTGACGACCGGGTCGATCAGCGAGCGCGCCTCGGCGATCCGATTGTCCGTGAGCGGTACGTGGACGCGCCGCATGGCCCGTCCGGCGGCCCGGAAGCGGGCGGCCTGCCACCGCTCGGGCGGCGCGGCCTCCCAGACGCCCGCCATGGCCCGTACCGCACGCGGGCTGAAGTTGTAGAAGGCCGCGAGCGTGACCTGCCACGGCACCGCGCCCATCGCGGCCGACCGGAAGGCGAGATACGCGGCCCCGGGGTCGGTCACACCGAGCTCGGCCGCCTCCTCGGCGGTCTCGGGAGCGAGGTAGATGAAGAGGTGGGCGGCGGTGACGGCGCGGCTGACGGCCCGGACGGCGTCCAGGTCCATCGGCCCGGAGTCGGGACGGGGACGGGGACGGGCGGAGTCGGGACAGGGGTGGGTGTGAAGGTGCATGGCGATGGTGTCTCTCTGGTCGCTGTCAGGCGGATGTCTCGGCGGTGGCGGTCAGCACCGCGCGGCCGAGGGTGTGCCCGGCCATGGTGAAGCCGAGCAAGGCCGGTGTGGCGTCGGCGGGGACGCCCGTCGAGGGGACGTCGAGGGCGTGGACCACGACGACATAGCGGTGCGGGCCGTGTCCGGCCGGCGGGGCGGCGCCGAGGTAGCGGGCCACGCGGGCGTCGTTGGGCAACTGGTAGGCGCCCTCGGGCAGATGGGAGCCGGTGTCGTCGCCGGCACCCTCGGGAAGCTCGGTGACGGTGGCAGGGATGTCGGTGACCGCCCAGTGCCAGAACCCGGACCCGGTGGGGGCGTCGGGGTCGTAGACGGTGACGGCATAGCTCCTGGTGCCGTCCGGGGCGCCGCGCCAGGACAGCTGCGGGGACGCGTCCTTCCCGCCGGGCAGGCCGGAGGAGTGCTGCGCGGGCGGCCAGGCGGCACCGTCGGCGACGGTGCTGCTGGTGACGGTGAAGGAGGGGGCATGGGGGAGGCGGGCGAAGGGGTCGTTCACGGTCATGGCGGTCGTTGCGGTCATGGCGGTCGTTCCTCTCCGGACGATGGCGTCCTTCGTGGCTGGGCTACTGAATCGACCATAGCAGTAATAATCGATTATCCAGTCGATCGTCTATCGACTCGGCTAGGATGGGCTCATGACTAGTCAGACGGTGCGCTCCTCGGCCCCGCCCGGGAAGCAGATGCTCTCCGAGCAGGTCTACGGGCAACTGCGGGACGCGATCATGCGCGGGGACCACGCCCCCGGCGCCCCCCTCAAGCCGCAGGATCTCGCCAGGGAGCAGGGCGTGAGCCTGGCCGTGGTGCGCGAGGCGCTGGTGCGGGTCGTCGGCGAGGGGCTGGCCGACCGGCTGCCCAACCGCGGTTTCGCGGTCCCGTCCTTCTCCGATCGCCGCTGGCAGGAGATCGCGGAGGCCCGCCGGACCGTCGAGCCGGTCGTCCTGCGTATGTCGATCGAGCGGGGCGATGTCGACTGGGAGGCCCGCGTACGGGCCGCCCACCATCGCCTGGTGCGCACTCCGGCGTACGCCCCGGAGGAGGGCGAGCACTACACCGCCGCCTGGGCCGAGGCCCACCGGGCCTTCCACCGCGCGCTGCTGGAAGGGTGCGGCAACCACGCGCTACTGGAGACGTTCGACCGGTTGTGGACCGCCAGCGAGCTGGCCCGCCGCTGGTCGGCACACCGGAACCCCGACCGGGACGGTGCCGAAGAGCACCGAAGGCTGGAGGAGGCGGCGTTGGCCCGCGACGCCGACGCCGCGGCCGAGATCCTGGTCCGGCACCTCACGCTGACCGCGGCCGCCCTGACCGACGACCCCCAGCAGGCCACCTAGGCAGTGTCCTGCCCGCTGACCGGTACGGCAGGCCCGCGTGGTCCCGTCATACGGAAGGGCCCGCCGACCGGTCGCGGTCGGCGGACCCCTCTCACTGCGTTACCGCCGTCCCTGGCGGTGCTACGCGATGCTCAGCGGCCGGGCACTTCCAGCGACCCGACGAACGCGCCCCAGGCCGCGCCCCCGAACACAAAGGCGGGCCCGGACGGGTCCTTGGAGTCCCGCACCGCCATCCGCCCATCCGACAACCGCGCACCCTGCACACACGCGCCGCCCTGATTGTTGCTGTAGCTCGACGTGAACCAGTCCGCGTCAGTCATCACTGGCCTTCCTTGATCGCCGCCTGCACGAACGCACCCCAGGCCTCGGCCCCGAAGACAAAGGCGGGCCTGGACGGGTCCTTGGAGTCCCTCACCGCCATCCGCCCATCCGACAACCGCGCACCCTGCACGCATTCGCCGCCCTGAGCATTGCTGTAGCTGGACGTGAACCAGTCGGCACCATGCAGAGACTGGTGAGTCATCACTGCCACTCCTTGATCGCTTCCTTAATGACGCCCAAGGACTCCTCGGGTCCCGGAGCGAGACTCTGGAGGTCGGTGAAGGCGTCCCCGTACCGCTCCACGTCCTCCTCCTGGCGGTGCACCAACGCATTCGTCAGGTTCTCCAGGTAGATGATCGGCTTCAGCCCACCCTCCCGGAACCGCAGCAGGGCGAAGGCGCCATCCATGCCTGCGTGCGCGCCGGCCCTGAAGGGCAACACCTGCACACGCACCGACGGCAGTACCGCCACCTCAGCGATGTGCTGGAGCTGCGATCGCATGACCTCCACCCCACCCACCGAACGGCGTAGCACCGCCTCGTTGATGATCGCAGAGAACTTCAGCGGGGACGCCGACCGGGTCAGCACCTCCTGCCGAGTCATCCGGATCTCGATGACTCGGTCAATCTCGTCGTCACTCATCCCCGCATGAGCCCGCCGGTAGATACCCCTGACGTACTCCTCGGTCTGAAGGAGCCCCGGCACGAACTCACTCTGGTAGGTCTGCAGGGCACTCGCCGCCGCCTCCAGCCTCAAGTAGGCCCGGAAGCTCGGCTTGATCGCCTGCCGGTACTCCTTCGACTGCCACCAGTCCCGCTTGGTCTTGGTGACCGCCGCGTAGGTCTCCAGCTGGGAGCGGGTCTCACTGTCCGCCCCGTACATCTCGCACAGCGCGATCACATCGGAGGGCTCGACCACCGCGTTCTCCGCCGTCTCCAGACGGGTGATCTTGGACGCGCTCCACAGCATCCGATCGACCACCTGCGAGCCCGTCAGCCCGGCGGCCAGGCGCAGCTGCCGTAACTCGCTGGCGAGTTGCAGACGGCACAGAGCTGGCGAAGCCGACTCGGCGTCCGTGTTCATCCGGGGTTCCTCCTGTCCTGGGGCCAGTCTGACGCTCGGAGTTCCACCGGCGCAAGAAGAATTCTGCGCCAGCGCAGAATCTGCCGACCGGATGCGAACTCCTCACCCACCAGCGGGAATTAGCGGCGAATTTTGCCGAGGTAATTCCAGCGGAAGGCATCCCGAGATTAGCGGTCGCGCTGCCACGCTTACTGCGGAATTCACCGACACCACACCCCCGGAGGACGTGTCCGATGCCCCCCTGTGTCCTGACCGAGGAAGACGGCCGCGACGGCCTCTTCCCCCGCCCACACGTCGCCCCTCCTCCCGCCGCCGGGCAGCGCGTCCAGCTCTCCTTCCGGCCCGAGCCCCGGCGGGTCGCGGAGATGCGCCGGATGGCGGCCACCGCGCTGGACTGCGCCGGGCTGCTCGACCCGGATGTGGCCGGCGCCGTGGAGCTGCTGGTGAGCGAACTGGTCACCAACGCGGTCACCCACAGCCCGGGCGGACTGGTCTTCTTCTCACTGGTCTGCGACGCCGCCGACAAGGTGCGCATCGAGGTGGCCGACCACTCCCCCGGCACCCCGGTGGTCCGGCACCCCGGGCCGGACGCCGAGAACGGGCGCGGAATGCTGCTGGTCAGCGCGCTGGCCAGCGCCTGGGGCACCACCCCGCTGCCGACCGGCAAGCAGGTATGGGCGGAGCTGCCGGGCGGGGGGTGTGACCGGTGAGCGGCGAGAAGCGGACGCCCTGGGTGGGGGACCTGGTGCTGGACGAGGACACCGGGCGGGAAGGCATCGTGACCGACGTACGGGACGGTTCCGTCTGGGTGCTCCGTCCCGAACAGGGGCCCGGGACCTGGACCGTGGAGGACCCCGACCGGCTGGCCCTGCTGACCTCCCGCGAGGAACTGGGGAACCGGATGTGGTGATCACGCCAATCTGAGTGTGAGCGGCGGCCCCCGGATGACGGAACAGGGCCGCCGAGCAGGCACGGAGCCGATCCTTCCGCCCCACCCGACACTCACCGCACATCCGTTCGACACCCGTTCGGCGCGCTTTGTCCGTGCAGCGGCACCGGCGAAGCGGCATGGCCGATTCCGACCCGTATGTGTTTCAAGATCGCGGGAAGGCCCGCCGCCGTTGTGAAGGTCTCGTGGCAACGTGTGGGGCTCCCGTGGCCGTTGGGGTCTTCGGGTGAGCTTCTTCATGGGGGAGAACGATGCGCTCACGTGCCTCGGGCACGTCTCTTCGACGTGCCCGCAGATCGTCGTCGGGTTTCGGCCTCGTCGCCGCCGTCGCGGCCCTGTCGCTGGCCGCCTCGGCCGCACCGGCCCTGGCCGCGCCGACCGTTCCGGATCCGGGTCCGGCCTCGGTGTGGGGCAAGGCGGACGGGCCCCGATTCGACGTGCCACCGGTGAAGGTCGGTGTCACCCGCCCGGTTCCCAACAAGGCCGAGGCGCCCGCCTCCTCGGCCGAGGCCGCCTGGGAGGCGGCGCAGCGCGACCGCGCGGGCCAGTCGGCCTCCGCGCGGAAGTCCGCCGAACGGAAAGCGGCACCGAAGGCCCGATCCACGGCCGGGGCGTTGAGCTTCGTCCCGGAGGGGCAGGGCGCGGTGCCCTGGCACCGGATGTCGGACTTCCGGATCACCGACTCGCTGGTGGCCCGGATCAACCTGTCCAACGGCAACCTGATGCTGGCCGCCACCGACTTCGAGGTGGCGGGGGTGGGGCAGAAGCTGCGGCTGGCGCGGACGTACAACTCCTTCGACGCGAGCTGGGGCAAGGTCTCCCAGCGCTGGTGGCAGGAGTACGAGCGCTATCTGCACGTGTGGACCACCGAGGTCACCTTCTACGACGCCACCGGGGCGGCGGTCCGCTTCGACAAGGCGGCCGACGGATCCTTCACCACGCCCAAGGGCTACTCCAAGGACCTGAAGAAGAACGCCGACGGCACCTTCACGCTCACCGACCGCAAGTCGGGGTTGAAGGACACGTACGACGCGAACGGCACCCTCACCAAGGTCACCGACCGCAACAAGGGCGCCATCACCGTCACCCAGCACGACGAGGGCGGCGAGCACAAGGGCTTCAAGCTCACCGAGACCCGCTCCGGCCGCTGGGTCGACCTGGTCAGGACCGATCCGAGTCAGTGGCAGGCCAAGGACCACACCGGCCGCACCGCCGTCTTCGACCTCGACCCGGCCGGCAACCTGGTCCGCACCACCGACACCGAGGGCAAGTCCACGGCCTTCGGCTATGACGGCGACGGACGCATCACCAAGATCACCACGCCGGAGGGGCGGGTGACGGTCTTCACCTACGACGAGCAGAACCGCGTCCGCTCGATGCTGCGGGCCACCGCGTTCAACGGCTCCGGGCACACCGGCCCGACCTACACCTACGCGTACTCGCACACCACCGACCCCAGGGCGGCGGGGACGACCACGGTCACCGACCCGGAGAGCCACGCCACCAAGCACGAGCACGACAAGGACGGCCGGGTCACCAAGACCACCGACGCCCTGAACCGCAACCGCTCCACGACCTTCGACGCCAACCACAACATCCAGACGGCGACCGACGCCATGGGCACCGGTTCGACCGGCGGGAATGTCACCACGTACGGCTGGGACGGGCGCAACAACCCGACCTCGGCGGGTCTGCCCACCGGCGCCACCGCCTCGGTGACCGGCTACCAGACCATCGCCGGCGCCGATCTGCCCGGCACGATGCAGACCGCGGACAAGGAGAAGACCGACTACACCTACGACACGGTCGGCAACACCACCTCGGTCGCGGTCACCGGCACCGGCGGCGGCAAGCAGACCTTCGACTACAACAAGGCCACCCCGACCTGCGGCGGCTTCGAAGGCCAGCGCTGCAAGGTGACGGCGAAGATGACGGACACCAAGTCGGTGTCCACCTCCTTCACCTACGACGCCAAGGGCAACCTGACCAAGGTCACCCCGCCCGCCCCGCTGGGCACCACCACCTACCGGTACGACGAGCAGGGCCGCGTGGTGAGGGCGCTCGACGGGCGGGGCGTGGCGGTCCTCTACGAGTACGACCAGCGGGATCGGATCACCAAGGTCGACTCCTCGAACTACGCCACGGTCACCTACACCTATGACGGCGACGGCAACCTGGTCCGGCGCTCCGACGGCTCCGGGGTGACGGAGTACGCCTTCGACCCGCTGTCCCGCGAGACGGTCCGCACCCTGCAGAACGGCTCGCAGACGCAGCTGGCCTACACCCCGGCGGGCAACGTCGACACCTACACCGACCCGGCCGGCACCACCGACTACACCTGGAACGAGGTCAACAAGCTCACCAAGCTGAAGGACCCCGCCGGCAAGGTCACCACGTACACCTACGACAACAACGACACCCGCACCAAGACCACCTACCCCGGCGGCACCGTCCAGAGCGTCACCCCGGACAAGTCCAACCGCCCGGAGAAGATCAAGACGACCTCTCCCCAGGGCACCCTGGTCGAGCTGACCTACTCCTACGACCGCGGCACCACCAGGAAGCCGGAGGACGACGGGGGCAAGATCCTCACGAAGACCGACGCGGTCGGCGGCTACAAGACCACCTACACCTACGACAGCGCCGGCCGCTTCTCGTACGCCAAGGACGAGAAGAACGGGGCCATCGCCGACTCCTGGCAGTACTGCTACGACCAGGCCGGCAACCTCACCAGCCAGGGCACCGACAAGGGCTGCCCGCGCGGCACCACGTACACCTACAACGACGCCCAGCAGCTCACCTCCAAGTCCGGCTCCACCGGGACCTGGTCCTACGACAAGGTCGGCAACGAGACCGCCGGCGCCTCCACGCCGGAGTACACCCGTACCGGTGAGCAGTGGTCCGACTACTCCCAGATGACCTCCATCACGGTCGACTCCAAGACGTACGCGGGCCAGTACGCCTCCACCGACCAGAGCGAGCGGATCAAGCTCGGCGACACCTTCTTCCACCACGGCCCGCTGGGCCTGTCGGCGAAGACCACCGCCGGGGTGGACATGGGCTTCAACCGGGAACCCGGGGGCACCCTCAACTCCATGACGACCGGGGGCAAGTCCTACTACTACCTGACCGACGCCCTCGGCAGCGTCGTCGCCCTGGCCGACGGCGACGGCAACAAGGTCAACTCCTACACCTACAGCCCCCGCGGCGTCCGGCTGCTGGCCCGCTCCAGCGAGCCGGTCGCCCAGCCCTACCGGTTCGCCGGTGGCTACCAGGACCCCACCGGCCTGTACCACCTCGGCGCCCGCTACTACGACGCCAACATCGGCCGCTTCACCCAGACCGACCCCTCCGGTCAGGAGAAGAACCCCTACCTCTACGCCGACGGCGACCCGGTCAACCGGATCGACCCCAACGGCTTGCTGTGGCAGGAGGCCGCCGAGGCGCTGACCCCCCTCGGGGACATCAAGACGGCTGCGGAGTTCGGCGGAGCCGTTCGTGACGGCGAGTGGGGCAAGGCGGCCGGCATCGGCTTCGGCTGGTCCTTCGGGAAGGCCGTCTCCAGTGCCTGTGTGGCGGGAGCGGTGAGCCTCGCCGGACCCACGGGAGCGGTGGCGGCACCGGCCTGCGAGATCGCCGGGGACGCGGCCGGCAACTTCGCGGAGGATCAGACCACGGAAGCGTGGTCATAAGGATGTGATCCGCTTGCCGATCGCAGCACGCTGACCGTTCGCCGCGAACGGGCCGCCCGGCCCGTTCGCGGCGAGCCGGTAGGGATGGAAGGGATCGAAGGGATCGAACATGTTCGCCATTGCTGACGATGTGCAGGGCAAGGGTGCCTGGATTCCGGACGGCTGGGCAGTGCCCGTCTTCCTGATCGCGATCGCCGTGGTCGTGGCGATCGTCGGCTTCCTGCGGTGGTACGGCACCAAGTGAGGCACTCCATGAGACACCGATCAGCGGGGGCGCCCAGGGTCTTCGGGATCCTGCTCGTCCTGTGGGCCGTGCTCATGGCCGTCTTCGTGGCCGTCGCGCTGGCGAACGGAGGCGGCTGGACACCCTTCATAGCCGCCCCCGCGGTGGCGCTGGCGCTGGGCGTACTCCTCCTCCGGCGAGGGCGGCACCGGCCCTGAGGAGCTGTCCTCACCGGCGCCGCGGAAGCCGGTCCACGGGAGCGGCGGCCAGGAGGAGCAAGAGAGCAGACCGAAGGAGAGGAGCCATCACGGTGGCCACCAGTCCAGACGACGGCGAGATGCTCGGCCAGGAGGACCAGCGGTTCGGCTCTGCCATGACCTCCGTCGGACTCCGGGTCGCACTGGCGGCGAGCGTCGCGCTGATCGTCATAGGTGTGTTCGCTGCTGTCCTCGGAATGGGCCCAGCCGTCTGGATCATCGTCGCCGGTGTCGTCATGTCCGCGGGGTTCGGCCTGGCGATCCGTTTCAAGCCCTCACAAGGGACCGGATATGACTCATGACGACGCGTGGTACGCCCTGGCGGACAGCCACCTGCCGGCCGACGAAGCGCGCATGATGCCCGACGGGACGGCCGGAGCTGACTCCGTCAATCCGCCGCGTGGTCGCCAGCCTGCCTGACAGGGTCCCGGAGGTCCCGGAGGTTTTGCCATGAGTGGACCAGCGAGGGCAGGGCGTGGGCGACCTGTGCCGCATAGCCCTCCGCCGACGGGTGGCAGCCGTCCTCGCAGAACATCCGGGACGGATCGGCCAGAAAGGCGTCCGTGGGCGGCGTGATGACCTCCGCCCCGGCGGTGGCGGCGGCATCCCGCTGGAGCTCGCGGAGCCGGTCGGCGCGGTGGACGGCGGTGCGGCGGATCCAGCGCCGCAGTCCGGTGGAGGCGCGGTAGTCGGGGCAGGTGAGGACGGTGACCGTCCATCCGCGCTCGCGCAGCGCGGTGACGCAGCGGCCCAGGTGCCGCGCCGATGAGCGCAGCCGGACCGGGCGGACGGCGTCGTTGCCCCCGATCACGATCACCGCCGCTCCCGGCCCGTCCGGTGCGCGGCGCACCTGCCCACCGAGCGCCTTGGCGGTGGATCCCGTACGGGCGCGTACCCGCAGGCGTACGGGTCGCCGCAGGGCCTCGGCCAGCGCGGTGGCGAGCTGGGCCCCGACGGTCGGCTCACCGCCGCGTACGCCGACGCCCAGGGCGAGCGAGTCGCCCAGCAGCAGCACCGGCAGCGCGGTGCCGCCTTCCGTCCCGTAAGTCCCGCCAGGGTTGGGGACGCGCAGCGCGGCGGGACCGAGCGGCCGGGTCATCACCGCGTGGAGGCAGCCCATGACGACCAGCGCTCGCACCCGCCGCCGCAGCTCGGCCGCGAACCGGCGCCTCCGTGCCGCGCTCATGCGACGGGAGCCCCCTCGAACGCGGCGGCCAGCTCCCCCAGCGTCATCCCCGGAGGAACGCGCAGGTCATCGGTCCGCCTGCCGGTCCGCTCGGTGACGGTGACGGCGAGCTCGGCCAGGCTCAGCGAGTCCAGGTCCAGATCCGCGACGACCGCGTCCGGCCGCAGCAGTTCTCGTTCCAGGCCGAACTCCTCGACGAGCAGATCCACCAGCATGTCGTACACGGCGAGCACTCCCTTCACAGACGGACACGAAGCGGCCTGCGAGGACTCCCGGATCCGTCCTCCCCCTCCCCCGCCCGGCCGCGCACTGCACCGCTCCACTCCACCGGATGCGCCACAGCACCGCAGCACCACACACGACAAGCCGCCCGAACGCCGTCAGGCACCTCGACCGCCACCTGCCAAGAAGCCGAATGGCGTACGTCATACCCGCCTGTTCCGGTCCAGCGGGGCTCACGGAGCTCAGCGCGGCATGCGCCGCCGTGCGGACCGGGCGCCAACGCATCCAGCCGGACCAAGGCTCACCCTGGGCGGGCTCCGCTGACCACCAGGGTCGCGGCGCTCCGGGGCCCGTCCGTCCTCGGGGCTAGGACCTCGGTACGAACCTCAGCGAACCCCGCCTCCTCCAGGGCCTTGGCCCACACATGCTCCTGGAGCACCCAGCGCCGCATCGTGGTCGCGCCCCCTTCCGGCGTCCGGGCCGGGACCTCGGCGGCCACGACGTCCGTCCGCGCCGGTGCGCCGCCCAGGAAGTGCGCGAGGGTCGAGAACACCAGGCGGCCGCCCGGCCTGAGCGCGGTCAGCGCGGCGGGCAGCAGCTCACGCGGATCGGTGAAGTCCAGCGCCCCGAAGACGCTGTAGAGCACGTCGTACCGGGCGGGAGCTCCGCGCAGATGCGGTACGGCGTCAGACCGCACGGTACGCAGGCGGGGCGCGAGATGCCCGAAGAGGTCGAGCGCCCTCGCGTGCTGGGCGGGTGAAGCGTCCACCGCGACGACCTCGGCGGCCCCGGCGTGGACCGCGAGGTGCGCGGCATGCCGTCCGGCCCCCGCCCCGAGGTCGCCCACGACCCGACCCGACAGGTCACCCAGGAGCTCCGCTCCGGGGCCGCCGTCCTGGCTCCAGATCCAGTGGAAGGCGTCGGGTACGGCGCGGTCGCGCTCGGCGCGGGTGCGTCCGTAGTGGTGCCAGAGGTCGGTGGAGGTCATCCGCCTCATGATCGGGGGTGGGGTACGTCGGTGGGCGGGGTTCGGGAGGGCGTCACCCGGACGATGCCCGCTGCGCCCGGCAGCGGAGCTGACCTCCCGTCACGGGTGCGTACCGGATCCGCTCCCTCCGCCCCCGAGTTCACTCGAACGCGGGCATCCTTGGCACAGGTGGAGAAGCGTGGACGGTGAGGGGGCGGCGAGTGGCGCGGGCACGAGCGCGGAGGCGGGCGGCGTACGGGACGGGGCGCGGGTGGAAGACTCTGGCCGGGGTTCTGCTGTTCGCGGCTCTGCTCGGAGGCATCGTCTGGGCGGTGGCCCGGTTCGGGCTGGAGGCGTCCGACCAGATGGCGAGCGTGGTCGGCGGCACGGCGGGGGTGCTGGGGCTGGCGGTGGCGGTGGTGGCGCTGCGGGCCGCCGGGGCAGGGGGCGGCGCGGCGAGCGCGCCCGCCGGTGCCGGGGCCTGGGTGCCGGGGGCGGCCGTGCACGCCTCCTTGCGCCCGCCCACGCCAGGCGCGCCGGTACGCGGGCGGGAACGGGAACTCGCCGTGCTGGACGGGCTCCTGCGCTCCCGTACCGGGGGCATGGCCGTCGTCTGCGGGGCCGGGGGGCTCGGCAAGACCACGCTGGCCGCAGAGGCCGCCGCCCGGGCCGAGCGTGCCGGGCGGGCGGTGTTCTTCGTCCGCTGGCGGGACGACCCGGCCCGGCTGGCCGAGGACCTGACCCAGGTCGCCCAGGACCTCGGCCTGACGGACGCCCGGCTCGAAGACGCCCGGACCGGCCGGGCCGCGCTCGTGGACGTGGTCTGGGAGCAGTTCGCGGCGGCACGCGGCTGGGTGATCGTGATCGACAACGTGGACACCCCGGCCCGGGTAGGCTCCGCGACCGAGCCGGTGGCCCAGTACCGAGGCTGGCTCCGGCCCGATGGACCGGGGCTGCTGCTGGTCACCAGTCGGGACACGGCCCCTACCACGTGGGGCCCGCGCGCCGTCCTGCTGAATCTCGACCCACTGGAGGAGGCGGCGGCGGGCGCGGTGCTGCGTGACGCGGCCCCGGGTGCGGGGACGGACGAGGAGGCGGCGGCGCTGGGGGCGCGGCTGGGCGGGCTGCCGCTGGCGCTGGAGGCGGTGGGACGGTATCTCGCCTCCCCGACCAGCCGCTACCGCCGATTCGCCGACTACCAGGAGGCGTTGGGCCGGGAATTCGGCGAGCTGCTGGGGGCCGAGCAACCGGGGGCGGCCGCCGACCCGGCGCTGGCGCGGTCCGTCGTACGTCATACCTGGGACGTGTCACTGGAGCAGTTGGACGCCGATGGGCTCCCGCTCGCCCGTCCGCTGCTGCGGCTGCTCGCGCTGCTGGAGGCCGCGCCCATTCCCCGTACGCTGATCACGCCGGGGCTGGTGACGGACGCGATCGGTGAGCCTGCGACGGCCGCCGGGGTGGAGGCGGCGCTGGCAGGGCTCCACCGGTACGGGCTACTGGGGACCCCGCAGCAGAGGACAGACTCCGAGAGGGAAGAGCCGGGGCAGCTCGTGCTTCATCCGCTCGTACACGAGGTGATGGCCCTGCCGGTCAACGGGACCGACCTCGCGCCCTGGCACCGTGCCCTGGACGGCCATCTCGCGCAGGCCGTCCAGGACACGGTCGCGGCCGGGAGAGCGGGCTGGCCGACCGCCCGACTCCTCGCCTCCCATATGGTCACGTCCCTCGGCCGCGCGTCCGAGGAGGAGTTCATCGCCAGGCGGAACACCCTGGACTCTCTGGCCGACATCCTCAGAGCAGCCGGGGCGCACGCTGAAGAGCTTCTGCTTCGTCGTGAGGTGCGAGAGGCCGAGGCCATCCAGCTGGGTCCTGACCACCCCGACACCCTGACCAGCTACAACAATCTCGCCAACGCCCTCCACGGCCTCGGCCACTACCAACAGGCCGCCGACCTTCACCGCCAAACCCTCACCACCAGCGAACGCACCCTCGGACCCGACCACCCCGACACCCTCACCAGCCGCAACAACCTCGCCGACACCCTCCACGACCTCGGCCACCACCAACAGGCCGCCGACCTCCACCGCCAAACCCTCACCACCAGCGAACGCACCCTCGGACCCGACCACCCCGACACCCTCACCAGCCGCAACAACCTCGCCACCGCCCTCCACGGCCTAGGCCACCACCAGCAAGCCGCCGACCTCCACCGCCAAACCCTCACCACCAGCGAACGCACCCTCGGACCCGACCACCCCGACACCCTCACCAGCCGCAACAACCTCGCCAACGCCCTCCACGGCCTCGGCCACCACCAGCAAGCCGCCGACCTCCACCGCCAAACCCTCACCGCCCGCGAACGCACCCTCGGACCCGACCACCCCCACACCCTCACCAGCCGCAACAACCTCGCCACCGCCCTCCGTGCCCTCGGCCACCACCAACAGGCCGCCGACCTCCACCGCCAAACCCTCACCGCCCGCGAACGCACCCTCGGACCCGACCACCCCCACACCCTCACCAGCCGCAACAACCTCGCCATCGCCGAAGCCGCCCTATCCCGCCACCGCCCCCTCTGGCGCCGCCTCCTCCCCAGGTCATAGCTCACGCCGCCAACGTCCCCGGCCCGATCACCCCCTCCCCGAACCGCGCCCGCGCCCGGTCCGCCACCGCCTCCAGCCGCCGCACCTTGTCGTCGGCCGGGTCCAGGGACAGCTGGTGCGCGGCGTTGGCGGCCGGGGTCAGGCCCTCGGCGCGCAGGGAGAGGGCGCGGACGCGGGCGCGTTGGAGGGCGAGGACGTCGTACAGGGCGTAGGCGGTCGTGGTGAGCGCGGTGGAGTGGGCGGTGGGTTCGGGCAGGGTGCGGGTCCGGGTGGTGGTGGAGCGGTCGGCGTAGCGGACGGTGAGGGTGAGGGCGCGGCAGACCTGCCCTCCGGCCTCGGTGCGGAGGCGGGCGCCCAGTTCGCCGGTGAGGGCGAGCAGGGCGCGCCGGTGGCGGTCCGGGTCGAGTTCGTCGCGGTCAAAGCGGCGTTCGGCGGCGAGGGAGCGGGCGGCGGCGTTGGGGGTGACGGCCGAGCGGTCGATGCCCTGGGCGCGTTCCCAGACGTCCCGGCCGCCCCGGGCGCCCAGGATGCGCTGGAGTACGGCGAGGGGCGCGGCGGCGACCCGGTCGATGGTGTCCAGGCCGTAGCCGCACAGGGCGCGGGCGGTGGCGGGGCCGACACCGTGCAGGGCGGCCACCGGTTTGTCGCGGAGGAAGGGTTCGGGGTCGTCGACGACGAGGGTGGTGCCGGGGGGCGCCTCGCGCGCGGCCATGCGGGCGATCAGGGGGACGGGGCCCGCGCCGATGGCGCACTCCACCCCGTACCGGGCGAGCGCGCGGACCCGGAGCACGGCGGCCAGCTCGGCCGCCCCGCGCCCGAAGTACCGTACGGCGCCGCGCAGGTCGGCCAGGGCGGCGTCCGGCGGGACGGCTTCCAGGACGGGAGTGAACTCCTCTAGCAGGGAGAGGAGTTCGGGGAGGAGGGAATCGCCGTCCGGAGAAAGACGGAAACGGACGTGGAGGATCATCCGGCGCTCCCCTGGCTCTGGTGCCAGAGCTTCCGCTTCTTCGGGACGACCGCCCCGTCCCCGGCCGGGCGCAGGTCGGACCAGGGGTTGAGGGTGTAGCCGTTGGGCATGGTGATGCGGCGGCCGGTGGCCTCGCCGTTGGCCTGGGCCATCTCCCCCTCGGCAGGGGCCGGTTCGGCTAGTTTCGCGGCGACCGCGTCCAGGCCGCCCCGCTCCCGTAGCTCGATCAGCTCGGCGAGGTTCCAGGCCACCGCGCCGACCACGCTGAAGCTGCGCGGGCCGCGCCGCTGGATGGTGCCCCTGACCAGCAGCAGCCAGGAGTGGAAGACGGTGTGCGCGCACCGCTCGTGGCTGTCGTCGAAGAAGGCGAGGTCCACCAGGCCGGTGCCGTCGTCCAGGGTGGTGAAGATGACCCGGCGGCCGGAGCGGATGGGCGGGGTCTGGGTGGCCACCTTGGACCCGGCGACCAGCACGGTCTGGCCGTTGCGGGCGGTGCCCAGGCGGCGGGCGGTG
The DNA here is from genome assembly GCF_040644755.1 of Streptomyces sp. NPDC046887. Taxonomy (NCBI): domain Bacteria; kingdom Bacillati; phylum Actinomycetota; class Actinomycetes; order Kitasatosporales; family Streptomycetaceae; genus Streptomyces; species Streptomyces sp. NPDC046887. The sequence continues at coordinate 31,179 of NZ_JBEYXH010000033.1, read as the reverse complement.
AGGACGCCCAGCTCGTCCAGGAAGCCCTGGTGGTCGTCCATCAGGTTGCGGGAGGCGTCCATGGAGAGCACGCCCAGTTCGGCGCTGAGCCGTTCGGCGTCGCTGAGGTCGGGCAGGCCGACGGGGGCGGCGCGGCGGCCGCCCGCCAGGGGCAGCTGGTCGCCGCCCGCGCCCGTACCGCGTCCGCTGCGGTGCAGTTCGGCGAGGTGCAGCAGCAGATCGCGGCGGTTGGCGCCGAACGCGTCCAACGCGCCCACCTGGGCGAGCCGTTCGGCGACCGGGCGGCCGGGGCGGGCCCGCTGCCAGAAGTCGAGGAGGGAGGCGTACGGTTGGCCGGCCTCGATCCGGGCGGCCTCGGCCTCGCTGATGCCGTGGACGTCGGAGAGGGCGAGGCGGAGGGCCCATACCTCCTGTGAAGCCGGAGAGCCGGACACCAGTTCGATTCGGTGGGCGGCCGCCGAGCGGTTCACGTCCAGGGGGAGGACCGGAACGCCCTGGCGGCGGGCGTCGGCGAGCAGCAGCCGCTTGGGATACATACCGGGGTCATGGGTGAGCAGCCCGGCGTAGAAGGCGGCCGGGTGGTGGGCCTTGAGCCAGGCGGACTGGTAGGTGGGCACCGCGAAGGCGACCGCGTGCGCCTTGCAGAAGCCGTACGAGCCGAAGGCCTGCACGATCTTCCAGGTGCGTTCGATGACGTCCTCGGTGTAGCCCCGGGCCGCCGCGTGCTGGGCGAACCAGGCCTTGATCTTTCCCTGCGACTCCGGGTGGGAGAGCCCGCGCCGGACCGCGTCGCCCTCCTCGCGGCCGCAGCCGGTCATGATGGCCAGGATCTTGATGATCTGCTCGTGGAAGACCACCACCCCGTAGGTCTCCTTCAGCGCGTCCTCCAGGTCGTCGTGCGGGTAGCGGACCGGTGCCCGGCCGTGCCGGGCCTCGATGAACGGGCGGACCATGTCGGCGGCGACCGGGCCCGGCCGGAAGAGGGAGATGTCCACCACCAGGTCGTGGAAGGTGGACGGCTGGAGGCGGCCGACCAGGTCGCGCTGGCCGGGTGACTCGATCTGGAAGATGCCCAGCGTCTCGGCGGAGCGGATCAGCCGGTACGTGGCGGGGTCGCCGGGCCGCACCTGGCGGTCGTCGTCCAGGTCGATCGTGCGGCCGGTGGCACGCCGGATCTCGGCGACCGCGTGGGCCATCGCGGACTGCATCCGCACCCCGAGCACATCCAGTTTGAGCAGCCCCAGCTCCTCCACGTCCTCCTTGTCGAACTGGGACATCGGGAAGCTCTCACCGCTGGTGGGGACGACCGGGGTACGGGAGGGCAGGGAGGCATCGGAGAGCAGCACCCCGCACGGGTGCATGGCCACCCCGCGCGGCAGCGCGTCCAGCGCCTCGACCAGGTCCCAGAGCTTTCCGTACTCCTCCCGCCGGGTGGAGAGTTCGCGGAGTTCGGGGAGTTCGTCCAGGGCGGCGCGGGCGTCCTTGGCGCGGATGTGCGGGAACGCCTTGGCGAGGGAGTCGATCTCGGCCGGGTCCATGGAGAGGGCGGCGCCCACATCCCGGATGGCGTGCCGCACCCGGTAGGTCTCGGGCATGGCGACGGCGGCGACCCGCTCGGGGCCGAAGCGGTCCAGGATCGCCCGGTAGACCTCCAGCCGACGCGCGGACTCCACGTCGATGTCGATGTCGGGGAGGGCGGGGCGGCGGACGGAGAGGAAGCGCTCCATGAGGAGGTCCTGCTCGACGGGGTCGGCGTGGGCGATACCGAGCAGGTGGTTGACGAGCGACCCGGCGCCGGAGCCGCGCGCGGCGACCCGGATGCCCAGGCCCCGGGTGTCGTCCACCACCTGGGCGACGGTGAGGAAGTAGGAGGCGAAGCCGAGGCGTTCGATGGTGCGCAGCTCGTCCTCCAGCCGGTCCCAGTACTCCCCCTTGCGCTCCAGGCCGCGCAGCACCATCCCGGCGGCGCAGCGGGAGCGCAGCACCCGGTCGGCGGTGCGCGCCCCGGCGCCGACGAGATGGGCCTCGGGGAAGTGGACGGAGCCGATGCCGAGGTCGTCCTCGGGGTCGACCAGGCAGGCGGCGGCCGTCTCCTCGGTGAGGGCGAGCAGCCGGTGGGCGGTGTTGCGGCGGTAGCCGGCGGCCTCGGCGACCCGCTCGGCGGTGGCGGCCATCGCGGCCGGGTCCTTCAGCCAGCGCTCCCCACTGTCCAGGCCCTTGCGAGGATCGATGGGGACCAGGCGGCGGGCCGCGTCGAGCACGTCGGCGACCGGGCCCTGCCCCGGGTCGGCGTACCGCACGGCGTTGGCGAGCACCGGGCGTACGCCCTGCTCGGCGGCGAAGCCGAGGGTACGGGCGGCCTGCCGCAGCGAGCCGGGGCCGGTGCCGGTACGGCCGTGGTGGACGACCTCCAGCCGCAGCGCGTCCCCGTACACCTCCCGCCAGGGGGCGAGCAGCCGGGCGGCCCGGTCGGGGCGGCCGGCGGCCAGCGCGCGGCCGACCTCGGAGTCCGGGCCGAGCAGCACGGTGAGGTCTTCCCCGTGGTTGCCGGCCCAGGGCAGCAGCGGGCTGCCGGTCCGGCCGGTGCCGGCACCGGTGGCCAGCCCGCCGGAGGCATCGGACGCACCGGAGGCGTACGGGGACGAGCCCGGGTCGGCTGCCCCCGCGCCCCCCGTAGAGGCACCGCCGATCGGGTCGTCCTGGGCGTGCGCGGCGGTGATCATCCGGCACAGCTCGGCCCAGCCGCGCCGGGAGCGGGCGAGGAAGACCGCACGGGGCGCGGACTCGTCCACGAAGGCGCCGCCGCGTACCGGGGCGCGCCGGCGCTCGGTGGCCCCGGGCCCCTCCGCCCGGACCCGCTCGCCGATGGCCAGGTCCACCCCGAACAGCGGGCGGACGCCCTCCTTCGCGCAGGCGGCGGCGAAGCGGACCGCGCCGGCCACGGTGTCCCGGTCGGTCAGGGCGACCGCGTCCATCCCCCGCTCGGCGGCGCGTGCCGCCAGCCGCTCCGGGTGGGACGCCCCGTACCGCAGGGAGTAGCCCGAAACGGTGTGCAGATGCGTGAAGCCCGGCACCGGCACCCCGCACCTCCTGGATCGTTCGTCTCTCTCACCTCCCCCTCCTCCACCATAGACCACGTTTCGAACGCTCGTACGATTCACATTCCGCCGCCCCCGTCGGCCACCCCGGGTCCGCCATTCGGCCCGCCCCCGCCTGCATGGACGGGCCCCGCCCCGGAGCGTGGAGGGCATGAAGCTCGCCCAGGAGTTCCGTTCCGCCGTCACCCCCCGCGCCGCCCTGCTGGTCGTCGGCGTCCTCGCCCTCCAGCTGCTGTTCATCGCCTCCTATGTGGGCGCGCTGCACCACCCCAAGCCGACGGATGTGCCGTTCGGCGTGGTGGCCCCGGGCCAGGCGGCCGAGCAGACGGCCGGACAACTGGCCGCACTGCCCGGCGACCCGCTGGACCCCCGGGTGCTCGGCTCCGAGGCCGAGGCCCGCCGGCAGCTCGGCGACCGGGAGATCGATGGCGCCCTGATCGTGGACCCGCGGGGCGGCACCACCGACACCCTGCTGGTGGCCTCCGGCGGCGGCACGGCGCTCGCCAACGCGCTGGAGCAGATCATCGACCAGGCGGAGAAGGAGCAGCGGCGGACCGTGCGGACGGTGGACACCGCGCCCACCGCCCGGGGCGACTTCAACGGCCTGTCGGCGTTCTACCTGGTGGTCGGGTGGTGTGTGGGCGGCTATCTGCTGGCCTCCATCCTGGCGATCAGCGCCGGCTCCCGCCCGGCCAACCCGCAGCGCGCGATCATCCGGCTGACCGTGCTCGCGCTCTCCGCGATCGTCGGGGGCCTGGGCGGGGCGGTGATCGTCGGGCCGATCCTGGACGCCCTGCCGGGCAGCACGGCGGCGCTGTGGGGGCTGGGTGCCCTGGTGGTCTTCGCGGTCGGCGCGATCACCCTGGCCCTCCAGGCGGCCACCGGGATCGTGGGTATCGGGCTGGCCGTGCTGCTGGTGGTGATCGCGGGCAACCCGAGCGCGGGCGGGGCGTTCCCCGGCCCGATGCTGCCGGACTTCTGGCGGGCGATCGGCCCCTGGCTGCCGCCGGGCGCGGGCACCTGGGCGGCCCGCTCGATCGCGTACTTCCGGGGCAACGCGATCTCCGGCCCGCTCCAGGTGCTCTCGGTCTGGGCGGTCGCCGGCACCGTGGTCACCCTGGTGCTGTCCGCGCTCCGGCGCCCCGGGGAGGACGAGGAGGAGGACCGGCCGATGGGCGAGAGCTGGCCGGAGGAGGAGCGTACGGCGGAACAACCCCCTCCCGCATGACCACTCCAACTGAAGTGATTTACTGGAGGCGCTGAGAGAAACCATCGCAGCCATCGGCAGCCACCGGCAGCCATCGGCTCCAGGTGAGGGGGCACCCATGCGCCAGAACCCGGCCCGCCGGGCCGCGCTGCTCGACGCCGCCATCGAGGTCCTCGCCCGGGAGGGTTCGCGCGGGCTGACCCAGCGCGCCGTCGACAAGGAGGCGGGGGTGCCGGTCGGCACCGCCTCCAACTACTTCCGCAACCGCGACGAGCTGCTGGTGCAGACCGGGGCCCGGGTCTACGAGCGGCTGGACCCCGGCGAGGACGCGCTGGCCGAGCAGCTCGCCCCGGTACGGGACGCCGCCTCGTACGCCGCGCTGATGCGGCAGACCGTGGCGCGGATCACCGCCTTCCGCTCCGGCTATCTGGCCCTGCTGGAGCTGCGGCTGGAGGCCACCCGGCGGCCCGGACTGCGGACTCTGCTCACCGAACGGGTCCGGGCCGACGTGGACGCCAACGTGGCCCGGCACGGGGACGCGGGTCTGCCCGGCGACGCCACCGGCGTCCTGCTGCTGTACCTGGCCATGAACTGGCTGGTGGTCGAGGAGCTGACGCTGCCGGACGTGCTGCCCGAGGCGGTACGCGACGAGTTGATCACCAGCGCCGTACAGCGCGCCCTGCTGTCCCCCGGGCCGGACACCGAGTGATGATCCCCCCATGACCGAGACATCGTTCGACCCCTACGCGCTGCTCGCCCGGAGCCGGATCGGGACCCTGGCGACCATCAAGGCGGACGGTCGCCCGCAACTGACCCCGATCCAGCCCTCCTACGACCCGGAGACCGGCCTCGTCCAGGTGTCCACGACCCTGCGCACCGCCAAGGTGGCCAATCTGCGCCGGGACCCGCGCGCCACCCTGATGGTGCTCAGCGAGGACGGCTGGTCCTGGGCCACCGCCGAGGGCACGGCCACCCTCACCGGTCCCGGCACCGATCCGGGCGCCCCCGAGGTGGAGGCGCTGGTGGAGTACTACCGCCGCGCCGCGGGCGAGCACCCGGACTGGGACGAGTACCGGGCGGTGATGGTCTCCGAGCGGCGGGTCCTCATCACCATGACGGTCGACCATGTGTACGGCACGCGGGTCGCCTGACCCCGTATACGACAGGGCCCTGGACGGAGGTCGCGTCCAGGGCCCTGCTGTGTGGGGGGAGTCGGTGCGCCGGGAATCCCGCCGGCGCACCGCCCGTTCATCAGACGGGTGCCGGACCGTCAGCCGATGGTGGCGCCGGTGGCGCTCAGCGCCTCGGTCACCGGCTGGAAGAAGGTCTCCCCACCCGAGGAGCAGTCCCCACTGCCACCCGAGGTCAGACCCACCGCCGCGTCACCCGAGAACAGCGACCCACCGCTGTCCCCCGGCTCCGCGCACACATCGGTCTGGATCAGACCCTCCACCACATCACCGTTGCCGTAGTTCACCGTGGCGTCCAACCCCGTCACCGTGCCCTCGTGCACCTGCGTCGTCGACCCCGACCGCGTCACCTTCATCCCCACCGTCGCCTCGGCCGCCTTGGCGATCGCCTGCGTCCCACCGCCGTACAGGTTCACCTCGCTCGGCGCCGACACATCACCCTCGTACTTCACCAACGCGAAGTCATTGCCCGGGAACTGCGAATCCACCATCTTCCCCACCGGCGCACCCCCCGCCGACTCCGACCACTCACTCCCCGTCTCACCGCAGTGCCCCGCCGTGATGAAGTGCGGCGCACCGTCCTTCACCACGTTGAAGCCCAGCGAGCAGCGCCCACCGCCGGAGTGGATCGCGTCACCGCCGGAGAGGAAGGTGCGGAACTCGCCCTGGGTGCGCTTCAACTCCGCCTTGCCGCCCAGCTCCTTGACCGCCGAGGTCACCTTCGCCAGATCCGCACCCTTCACCGTACGGTCGGCGGTCACGATCACCGTGTTGGTCTCCGGGTCGACCGCCCAGGAGGTCCCCGGCACCGACGCGTCCTTCTTCAGCTCACCACGGGCCGCCTTCAGCTCCGCCAGCGTGTTCTCCACGATTCTGGCCTCACCACCCGCCGCACGCACCGCGTCCGCACCCGCCTGATCCACCACATTCACCACGAGCTTCTTCGCCGAGGCGTCATAGAACGCACCCGCCGCCTCGCTCCCGAGGTCCTTCTGCAGCGACGAGGCCAGCGAACCGGCCGCCGCCACCGACAGCGTCCGGACCTGCACCTGTGCGCCGGTGTCCTGGCTGGCGTTCGCGGTCTGCACCGTCACGCCCGCGCCGACCAGAGCCGCCACGGCTCCGCCGGCCATGAGTATCCGCTTCTTCGAACTACGCCGATGGTTCACGTTTCGTCCTTCGCCTTCCTGTGGGGGCCATGCCAACCAGATGCGTGGGGGCACCGGATGGCACGGAGGATGGGCCGCTCACTATTCCGATACCGCCGAGTAGCCCACAAGGACGGTCACCGGACGGGCACCCGACCTTCACGGCCCGCCCCCGGGGTGGTCACCGGTCGGGCCGTTACCGGAAGTTACGGTTCGCAATCTTCACACCGAACGGGAACACCCTCCGCCGGAAGGTACGGACCACAGCCGTCGAAGGTATGGACCACAACACTCCCGACACCCCGGCGCCCGCCCCCGCCGCGCACCGGTCCGCCCCGACGCGCCCTCCCCAGCGCCGGACTGATGGGCCATCATCGGATCAGCTCGACTGAAGGGGGCGGGGGCGTGCGAGGTCGAGTGCGCGCGGCTGACGGCCGGCATCTGATGGTGGAGCGCCTGGGGGACCCGCAGGGAAGACCGGTCTTCCTGCTGCACGGCACACCCGGCAGCAGACTCGGTCCGGCACCCCGCGGCATGGTCCTCTACCAGCGCGGAATGCAGCTCATCGCCTATGACCGCCCCGGCTACGGCGGTTCGGACCGGCTGGCCGGGCGGAGTGTGGCCGCGGTCGCCGAAGACGTGGCGGTCATCGCCGACACGCTGGGGCTGAAACGGTTCGCTGTGGTGGGCCGCTCCGGTGGCGCCCCGCACGCGCTGGCCTGCGCGGCGCTGCTGCCGGACCGGGTGACCCGTACCGCCGCGCTGGTGACGCTGGCGCCGCGGGACGCGGACGGGCTCGACTGGTTCGAGGGGATGACCGCCTTCAACGTCAGCGAGTACACGGCCGCCACCCAGGACCCCGGCGGGGTGGCCGCCCGGCTCACCCCGCGCGCGGACGCCATCCGCGAGGACCCGGTGCGGCTCCTGGACGACCTGCGCCGGGAGCTGACCGCCTCGGACCGGATGGTGGTCGCGGACGCCGGGGTCCGCTCGATGCTGCTGCGCAACTACCAGGAGGCGCTGCGCACCTCGGCCTGGGGCTGGATCGACGACGCGCTGGCGTTCTGCATGCCCTGGGGATTCGACCCGGCGGACATCCCCGGCGAGGTGCTGCTCTGGCACGGCGAGCAGGACGTGTTCTCGCCGGTCGGCCACTCCCGCTGGCTCGCCGAGCGCATCCCGGGGGCGACGGCCGTACTGGAGCCGTCCGCCGCCCACTTCGACGCCCTGCACGCCCTGCCCCGGGTGCTGACCTGGCTGCTGGACACCGGGGACGCCGAAGCCGCCTGAGCCGGTACCGGGAGCAGCCGGACCGTACGGAGACGGCCGCCCGGTCACGGGACCGGGCGGCCGACCCGGGACGGGGCGGCCGGGGACGAGGGCGGCCGCGCCGTCCCCGTAGCCGATCCTCGGCCCCGGCCCGTACGGATCTTCCCCTCACACCGCCAGCGGCTCCAGGTCCCGGTGCACGCGGCGCTCGTCGCGGGCCATCCGGGTCAGCGCGTGGTCGTCGCCGACCAGCCGGGACAGCTCCTCGGCGGTCTCCACCCGCAGCAGCGCGGCCTCGTCCTTGCGGCCCAGCGCGCCGAGGGTGACCGCCATGTTGGAGGCGATGCCCAGCACCTCGGGATGGTGGGCACCCATGACCTCGCGCAGCGCGGCCACCGCGCGCCGCTCGATGGCCAGGGCCTCCTCCAGCTCGCCGAGGTCGGCCTTGGCGTTGGCCAGGTTGACCGTGCAGAACAGCACATGCGGGTGGCGCTCGCCCAGCACCTCCCGGGTCGCCGCCAGGGTGGTGGCGAGCAGCTGGTCGGCGGCCTCCGGGTCGCCGCAGCCCCACTGGTAGATGCCCAGGTTGTTGAGGGCGGCCAGGGTGTAGGGGTGCCGTTCGCCCGGGACCTTCATGTACTGGTCGACGACCTCCTGGGCGGTGTCCCGGGCGGCGACCGGGTCCCCGGCCGCGTACAGGTCGGCCGCCAGGTTGAGGTCGCAGGCGAGCGAGTCGGGGTTGGCGGAGGTGTACTTGGCCCGGTAGCGGGCGCGGGTGGCGGTGGTGAGCCGCCGGGCGTCCTCCAGCAGCCCGGCCTTCCGCAGCGAGACCGCCAGGGACTTGGCGGCGGCCAGGGTGCCGGGGAAGGCGCGGCCCAGGGTGCGCTTGTAGCTGTCGTAGGTGCGCGAGAGCAGGGCGACGGAGTCCTCGTAGCGGCCGACCTCGCGCAGGTCGCGGGCGAGCGAGGCGGCGGAGGACAGGGTGTACGGGTGGTCGGGGCCCAGCACCTCGGTGCGCCGGTCGTAGACGTCCTGGTCGATCTCCCGGGCGCGGGCGTACTGGCCGACCATCCGCAGGTTGAGCGCCAGGTTGTTGGCGGCGGCCAGGGTACGGGGGTGGGACTCGTGGAAGATCTGGTTGAAGCCCTCGTGGGCCTCGGTGGCCAGCTCCATCGCCTCGCCGTACTGGCCGAGGGTGCCGAGGTCCATGGCCAGGCCGCTGGTGGTCATATAGGTGTGCGGGTGGGAGGCGCCCAGCACCCGGCGCTGGCGCTCCAGGGTCTCCTCGTCCAGCTCCTTCGCCTCCACGTAGCGGCCCTGGGTACGCAGGATGTTGGAGAGGTGGAAGCGCAGGTAGAGGTACTGCAGATCGTCGTTGCCGAGCAGTTCCCGCCAGTCGTCGCGCAGTTCGCCGCCGAGCGCCCAGGCGCTCTGGATGTCGCCGCGCTTCCACAGGTAGCGGACCCGGTCGATGAGCAGCCGGCGGGTCTCCGGCTCCTTGCAGAAGCGGGCCTCGGAGGTGGTCAGATGCGGCCAGATGGTGGCGAACCGGGGCCAGGTCTCGGGGTTGTCGATCGGTTCGTCGTCGTCGGGGCGGGCGCCGGCCAGGATGCGGTGCACGGCGTGCCGGGCCTCGCGCTGCTCGGTCTCCGACAGCTGGGAGCGGATCACCGCCTGCACCAGGCGGTGCAGCTGGATGGAGTTGGAGACCTGGTCGACCTTGGCCAGGGCGAACCGCCCGATCTCCCGGATCACCCGCCCCAGCACCAGTTTCTCCTGCAAGGAAGCGTCGTACGGCTTGAGCGCCTCGATCATCTCCTTGCTGTAGAGCAGGTTGGCGTGGATCGGCTCGGGCGCGAAGAAGGCGCAGAGCTGGAGCAGCCGCACCGCGGCCGGTGAGCGCTCCTGGAGCCGTTCTATGGAGACGTTCCAGGTGGCGGCGACCGGTTCGGGGTAGCCGGCCGGCTGGTTGAGGGCGAGGGTGCGGGCGGCGGCGCCCTCCAGCTGCTCCAGATAGGTGGAGACCGGGGTGGCGGTCTCGGCGATCCAGGCGGCGGCCTGCTCCACGGCGAGCGGCAGGTCGCCGACCGCCTCGGCCACCCGGTCCGCGTCCTCCGGCTTGAGCCCCCTGGCCCGGCGTTGCAGATGCTCGACGGACTCCTCCCGCAGGAAGACGTCGACCGGCAGCGCGTCGCCGTACTGGGACCAGGTCTGGTTGCGGGAGGTGACCAGGATGTGGCCGCCGCTGGGGAAGAACCGGCCCAGCCGCTCGGGGTCGTCGGCGTTGTCGAAGACCAGCAGCCAGCGGTGCGAGGGCACCCCTCGGCGCAGCAGGTCCACGGCCTCCTGGGAGGCGGTGGCCATGTCCTCGCCGCCCTGGGCGCCGAGCCGGACGGCGAGTTCGGCGAGCGAGGCGATGACGTCGTCGCTCTGCTCGGCGGAGATCCACCACACCAGGTCGTAGTCGGCCATGAAGCGGTGCACGTACTCCAGGGCCACCTGGGTCTTGCCGACGCCGCCGAGGCCGTAGAGGGTCTGCGGCTGCGGCAGGACGACCGCCATGCCGCCGCCCAGCTGGTCGCGCATCCGCTCCAGCACCACCGAGCGGCCGGTGAAGCCGGCGTTGCGCGGGGGCGCGTTCCAGATCTTCGGCACGGTGCCGGGGAACCGCGGCCCGGGTGGCACGCCCTCGCTCAGCGGGGTGGCGGGCCGGTCCAGGGCGCGCAGCAGCGAGGCGGTGGCGTGCACCTCGTCCAGGCGGAAGAGGTCCACCGGGTTGCGGTCGATGTACGGGGTGGTGAGCCGGACGTCGCCGACCCGCACCGGCAGCAGCTGGCGGCGCCCGGCGGCGGAGTCCTCGGCGGCGGCCCGCTCCCACACCTGCACGGCCCGGGCGGACTTCAGATACGCGGCGGAGAGCAGCACCACCGTGCGGGCGGCGTTCTCGGCGGCCTCCCGGGGGTCGGAGCCGGTGATCGCCGGGTCGGCGGAGACGTCCCGGGGGACCACCCGGAACCCGGCGCGGGTGAGCACCGACTCGACCCAGTCGGCCCACATCCGGTTCTCCGCGACGTACGACAGGAACAGGTCCGCGGGGAGCGCGGGGCGGCGCCGGGTGAAGGCGTCGCGGACCCGCAGCCGGGCGTCCTCGGGGATCGCCGGCATGGCGGTGACCTGCCCGTCGGTGACCACGGCGGTGAGCCGTTCGAAGGCAGACAGCAGCGAGTTGGCGATACCGGCGTCGTCGCCGAAGGTGGCCAGCGTCTCCTCGTACGCGTAGTAGGGCCGGTACGGGATCTCCACCGCGCCCCAGTAGGCGGCCAGCTCGTCCCCGACGATCCCGGACGGGAAGCCGTCGAACTTCAGCCGGGCCAGGGCCCGCCCGGCGTCGGCCTTCTCCTTCTCGCCCTCGTCGATGCGCATCGGCACCGGGAAGATCCGGATGCCCCGGCCGCCGTACCGCTCGGCGATCTGCCGGGCCACCGCCGCGGCGCCGTCCATGGACTGGTCGCTGAGGGTGAAGCAGTCCACCAGCGCGTCCGGCAGGTGCACCGTACAGATGTCGGCGATATCGCTCAGCCCGGTCCGGCTGTCGATCAGCACGTAGTCGTAGCCGGCCTTCATGTCCTCGCGCAGCGCGTCGAAGAAGTGCCCGCCGCCCAGCCGGTCGTAGAAGTTGTCCCAGTCGAAGGTGGACACCGTCGCCGAGTACTCGCGGTTCTGCCGCCCCGCCGAGACGAAGTCCAGGGTGCCGCCGTCCGGGAAGCTCCAGCCCAGCGCCTCCGGGGCGAGGGAGACCGCGTGCGGCTGGATCCGGGCGTAGTCGCGGTGCCAGTCGTCGGGGCGCTGCACCGGGCTGGTGGCGGCCCAGGCGTACTCGGTGATCAGGTCGATCACCCCGGTGGTGGCGCCCAGCGTGGACGGGTCGAGGAAGGGGTGGAAGAACCGGTGCAGCCCGGGCGCCTCCAGGTCCCAGTCGACGGCGAGCACCCGTTTGCCGTTCGCGGCGAGTATCCAGGCGGTGTTGGCCAGCGCCATGGTCCGCCCGGTGCCCCCCTTGTACGAGTAGAAGGTGATGATCCGTCCGTCGCGACCGGGTGTCATCCGAGGTCCTCCGCATCGGGCGCGCTCTGGTGCGTCTCCGGTTGGCCGTGCGTGGTGCCGTACTCCGAGGCCATCGGGCCGCGCAGCCGCGGCCGTTCGGTGTGGCGGCCGCCGGCGGGCGGGTAGACCGCCGCGTGCCGCAGATACTGCTGGGCGGCGGCCTCCACCACCTGCGGCAGGATCTGGCCGAACGCCTCCATGCTGGGTACGCCGCGGGCCGCGGCCCGGCTGGCGGGGCGGCCCTGCCCGGTCTGCACCGGCATGGTCTGCTCCAGTACGCGGTGCAGCTCGGCGTCATGGGCGCGTTCCTGGTGGTCGGCCGGGTTGCGCGGGACGACCACGCTCACCCAGGGCCGGTGCTCGGCGTCCAGCGCGGCGAGCCGGGCCCGGCGCTCCTCGTCCCTCAGCGCCCAGCGGTCCAGCAGCAGGATCTCCGGCTGGGAGGGTGGCGCCTTGGTGTCCCCCGGGCCGCCCTCGTGGTCGAAGGAGCCCACCGTGGCCTGGTAGTTCAGCGAGCGGACCAGGTCCTCGGCCACATAGGCCAGCGGCCGGGCCGCCTCCGGGTGGTACGGGTTCCAGTCCTGCGCCGACTCCCCGTAGTACTCCGCCTCCCGCCCCTCGGGCAGGTCGTGGCGGGTGGGCGCGGCCACGGTGACCTTCAGCGGCCGGGGCCCGCGCCCCGAGGTGCCGAAGGCGCTGGGCGCGGCCCGGTAGTCCACCGGCCGCCCGGGGCTGATGCCGACGGTGTCGGCCACCGCCACGATCCGCTTGGCCAGCTCGTAGACGGCCCGCTCGTACTCCTCGGCGAATATCCGCAGCTTGATCAGCCCGTACAGCCCGTCCGTCACATACCGGTCGCCGAAGTCCCGGTGGTTGAACTGCAACCGCTCCGCAGGGCCCGGCAGCTGCTCGGGCGGCACCGGCACCCACAGCGCGGGCACGATCGCCTCGGCGGGCCGGTTGTGCCGGGCGTGGTGGTAGATGGCCCGGGTGGCGAAGGCGTACCACTCCTTGCCGCACATCTCGCTGGCGAAGTAGCGGGGCGAGAACAGCGGTACGAACACCCGGCAGGTGGCCAGCACCTCCCCCAGCCGTTCGGACCACCCCTCCCCGGAACGTATCTCCCGGTCCATGAACCCGGCCGAGGCCCCAGCCGGCAGATCGGTCATCGCCATCACATGGCCGCACAGGTCCCGGTAAAGCCGCTCCACCCACATATCGGGGTCGGGGCCCCCGGCCGCGTACCGGGGGGTGTGGGCGTAGCTGAGGAAGAAGTACGGCCGAAGGTCAGCCGCTCGGCGCTGCGGTGACGTCACCCATGACCCCCGTCCCTCCATGACCGCCCGGTCCCCCGGGCACGAGGGTGCGAGCTGATCCATCATTCCGGAGCGGCCGTCGTCCGCTCCCCCCTTGTTCGGTCATTCCCCACCGGTTTTCGGTCAACCGGCAACCGTGCGAACGCCGTTCGAAACCCCCCGCATCCCATGCAGCTCCTTGCGCACCCCCTCGGCGAACAACTTGCCCCCGGTGGTCAGTTCGGCGGCCCCCTCCAGCAGGTCCAGCGCCCGCTCGGCCTGCTCGCGGTACTCCCCGCCGCCACCCCGCCCGGCCTCGTACGCGGCCAGCCCGGCCCGCTCGTACGCCCCCGCCAGCAGCGCCGACACCGGCAGCCGCGCCCCGCCCCAGGGCGCCGGCCGCAGCCACCCCCCGTCCATCGCGTACAGGTCCGCCACATCCAGCAGCGCCCGCAACCGGGCCCGCCGGAACCCGGTCAGCAGCGCCCGCGCCAGCACCTCCGGCTCCCCCGCCAACGGCACCCCCAGCGCCCCGTACCCATGCCGCCCCACGGCCGGTTCCGTCCCCCGCACCGGGGTCAGCACCGTCAGCCCGGCGGCCGCCTCAGCCCCCACCCCCGCCTCCCGCAGCAGCCCCCACGCCGCCCCCAACCGCGCCGCCCACCCGGCGGCCTCCGCCTCACCCAACCGCCCGGCCACCACCGCCCCCACCGCCCCCCGCCCCGGATCCACATCGTCCAGATCCACCCCGCCCCCCGACCGCACCGCCCGCCACCCCACCCCGTCCACGTCCACGTTCACGTCCAACCGAGGGATCCACCGCTCTCCTCCCCCCACCCGCACCAACAGCCCCCCATCCCCCGTCGGCCGCAACACCACCGCTCCCCCCGCCCCCGGATCCAGCTCCCCCAGCCCCGGCAACGCCACCGGCCCCTCCCCCACCCGGGGCACCCGCACCGCCAGATCCAACCGGCCCCGCACCACCGCCGCCCCCACATACCGGGCCAGCCCGAACGCCTCCGAGCCGCTTTCCAGCCCCTCCCAGCACCCCAGCAACCACCCCCGCGCAAACGGATGCGCCAGCACCCCGTCCAACGCCTCCGGACGCCGCCGCTCCACCTCCCCCGCCAGCTCCCACACCTCGGCCCACTCCTCGCCGCCGCGCCCGTCCAGCGCACCGTTCAACTCGGCCAGGACCATCCGGGTCAACTCCAGCTGCTCGGCGGCCAGCGCCTCCGGCTCGATCAGCGCCGCCGGCACCCCCCGGGTGGCCGTCCGGTCCTCCACCCCCCGGATCAGCGCCGCCAGGTCCTCGCAGTACACCGAACGATGGTCGAACCCCCCGTCCTCCCCGTACCGATGGGTGTACAGCCCCCCGCCGCAGGACCGCACCAGCGGACAGCGCCGGCACTCCTCGCTCACCCCCGCCAGCCCCAGCTGCCGAGCCCGCACCCCCGGATGCGCGGCCACCTCGTCCAACGTATGCCGCCGCACATCGAACCCCGTCGCCGCCGCACCCTCATAGGCGCTCTTCAACGAGTCCACCTGCTCCAGCGTCCCGTCGGTCTCCACCACCACCAGATCGGTCGGCGCCAGCCCCAGCGACTCCGTCAGCGCGGGCCCGCCGCCCAGGGTGGAGAGCACCGACTCGAACAGCCGCACCGGCACCGGCCGGCCCTGCTCGTCCCAGCGGTCGAACACCGCCAGCAGCCAGTCCGCGTACGCGGTGGGCGAGCCGTCCGGCCGCACCGGCGGCTGCGCCCAGGTGGCGTGCGGCAGCAGGAAGTCGATCCGCGGCGGCCGTAGCTCCATCAGCGCGTCGTACACCGCCACCGGGTCGTTCCGGACGTCCACCGTGCACAGCAGGCCCAGGTCCAGCTGCCGGTAGCGCTCCTCCCGGAGCAGCCCCACCGCCCGCAGCACCAGCGGATGGCTCGACCGCCCGTCGGCGAAGCGCCGGTGCCGGTCGTTGGCCGCCTTGTCCCCGTCCAGGGAGATCCCCACCCGGACGCCGAACTCCGCGAACAGATCAAGATAACGGGGCGACAACTGCAACCCATTGGTATGAATCCGCAGATCAAGCCGCGTATCCGAACCGGCAAGCGCCCCCGTCAGCTCCTCGCACACCCGCCGCAACCGGGCCGGCCCCGCCAGCAAGGGCTCCCCTCCGTGCAGGATCACCGTCACGGAGGGCAGAGCATGGGTCTCGGCGTGCTCGGCCAGACGCCGAGCCGTCCACGAGACGGCCTCGTCGGTGATCGCTTTGGGGCGGGTGCGCCAGCTCTGATCGACGTGCTCGTAGACATAGCAGTGGTCACACGCGAGGTCGCAGCGGCTGTGGACCTTCAGGACGATCTCGCGAAAGGGGACCAGTGGTCCTGTCATTCCGCCAGTCTAGGGCGGTTCATGACCTTGTACGGCGCTCTTCGGTGATGCGCCGCGGACCGTGTCAGATCGCGGAGTTGAACGTGGGAACCCGCTCGGTGCGGTCACTCACCGAGGGCAGCAGCCGGCCGAGCTTGCGCTCCGCGGCGGCCCCGCGGACGTCGATCTCGGCGAGCGGGACACGGTGCGGCTTCGCGGCGGCGAACGCGGCGGGGATCTGAGGAGTCACGACGGCCGTCCTAAGGGAGTGGGGTCGATCTTGGCTGGCGGCACCATTGCAGTGTCGGCGGCACGACTTTACCCTCATGGCCACCCACGGCAAATCAGCGCGTGGAGGGGTGGCGGGCAGGTGGCGAACGCCCATCCCGAGGGGCCCGGACCAGGCGCTTCGACCAATCAAACCCGGCCCCTTGCACCGCACGGGTGACGCCGCAGACGGGGGTGGGCGATGACGCAGTCCCAGGACCACACGCGGAGCATGGTCTTCCGCAACAGCGACCTTCCGGGGCTCTTCCACCGCGCGGACGAGACCGCGGTGGCCCGGCAGCGCGAGGCGGTCCAGGACACCCGCCTCCAGTTATGGCTGCTCGTCCTCGGCGCGCTGGTGTTCGCGCTGCCCTTCCGCGCGGCCGGGGCGCTCAGCGCGGCCGCCTACGCCGGGGTCCTCTGGGCCACCTGGCGGGCCTCCCGCCGCCGCGCCGCCTCCCAGTGGCAACTGAACCGCTCCGCCGCGGAGTTCATCAAGTCCATGTGCTGGCGGTACGCCGTCCACGGCACCCCCTTCACGGCCGACCGCTCCGACGCCGACGCCGAGTTCCTCTCCCGCCTCGAACAGGGCCTCGCCGAGCTGCGCAAGACCGGCTGGTCAGATCCCCGTACCACCGACGCGCCCGACAGCGCCTCAGAGCTCATCACCCCGGCCATGCGGCGGCTACGCGAGCGACCCTTTCAGGTACGCAAGGAGACGTACGTCCGGGACCGTCTGATCGAGCAGCGCAACTGGTACCACCGCCGTACCGTCGTCTCCCGCCGCGCCACCACCCTCTGGTCGGCCACCATCTCCCTCCTCACGGTCGCCGCCCTCGCCCTCGGCGTGCTGCGGCTCCTCTCCTTCGAGTCCCCCGCCGTCACCGCCGCCCTGCTCTCCTCCGCCGCCGCGGCGTGCGTCGCCTGGAGCGAGATCCGCCGCCACCAGCCGCTGATCGCCGCGCACTCCCTGGTCGAGGAGGACCTCGCGGCGATGCACACCGCGATGGAGACCACCGTCGGCGAGGACCGCTGGCCCGCCGCCGTCTACGAAACCGAACGCATCGTCAGCCCCCAACACACCGACTGGCTCGTCCAGCACCGTAGGTAGCCGCCGCCGGCTTGCGGGTCTTCGGCCGCGGGTCGGTGGCCTCGCTGCCGAAGACCCGCACCGACCACGTCACCCCCGGGTGACCCCGTCGCGCCAGATCACCGTTACCGGCCGCCCCCGCCCCAGCGCGTACGCGACGATGTCCCCCGTGCCCCCCAGCCCGCGTGCCGGGCAGCCGTCCCAGACGGCGATGAGGCGGTCGCAGTGGTCGGTGATGTACGCGCCGGCCGCGTAGTACGCCTCGTCGGTGGAGTGCGGGAAGTCGAGGCGGACCTCGCGCGTGGCCCGGGTGCGCAGGCAGTGGTAGCGGGCCAGCTCCCTCGGGTCGGCGAACCCGTCCTCGTAGTCGCCGCTGGGGATGACCGCGGTCAGTTCGGCGCCCCAGGCGAGGGCGATGTCCGCGAAGAGCTGGTCCGCGCCGGTGGCGAGGCTGGAGAGGGCTTCCAGGCCGGTGCCGCCGCCATGGCCGCGGAAGGCCTCGTGGATGGCGGCCCGGACGTGCGCGTGCAGCTCGGGCGGGATGTCCCGGTGACCGGTGACTCCGATGCGCTTCATACGCCCCCCGATCCCCCCACGGTGACAGCCCCGCCGTCCATGGTGTCAAACCGGGCCGCCGCCGGGCAGGGCGCGAACACCCCGGACGGTGAGCCGTCCGGGGTGCTCACGGTTGCTCAGGCGCCCCGGCGCGAGGCGGGGTTCACCAGGCCCGGACGCGCCGCTCGCCCGCGGCGACGGGCACGTCCAGGGTGTTGCCCGGCGGCGGGAACGGGCAGATGAAGTGGTCCGCGAAGGCGCACGGCGGCAGCAGCGCGCGGTTGAGGTCGACGGTGATGGTGCCGTCCGCCTCCGGGGCGCCGGGCCGCAGGAAGCGGAAGCGGTAGGAGGAGCCGTCCTCACCGGTGGCGTCGGCGAAGACGGCCCACAGCGAGCCGTCGTCCTCGACCGCGACCCGCAGGGTGTGCTCGGTGCCGGCGAGGGTGAACACCAGCTCGCCGCCCAGGCCGAGTCCGCGTTCGCGGCCGTCGGCGTTCTCCACCCGGACGCGCTGCTCGCCGTCGTAGGGCGTGAAGACACCCGGCACGGCCCACTGCTCGTCGTACGGGGTGGCCTCGATGCCCTGGAAGGCGCGCCGGGCCGGGGAGGCGGGGTCGAAGTCGCGCACGGCCCACTGGCCCTCGCGGCGCAGCACGAGGAGGTGTCGTTCGCCGGCGGCGAGGGAGGCGTGCTCCGGGAGGCCCTGCTCGGCGGTGAGCCGCAGTTCGCCGTCGACCGGGCGCCCGTCGGCGGTGAGGCCGTCGGCGGGGGCCGCGGTGAGGAGGACGTGCTCCCCGGCGTCCCGCCAGAGGCCGGGGACGCCGGGCAGCCGCCCGTCGGGGTGGTCGGAGAGCCAGTACGTGCCGGTGAGGGCAAGTGGACCGTAGGGGGCCGAGACCGCGGCGGTGCGCTGCTCGTGCCACTGCTTCCAGTCCTGCACGGGATCGCTGCTCATGCCGCCAGCGTACGACCCCCGGCCGGTACGCCGAAGGGGCGTCTCAGCAGTCGCAGGGGCAGCAGCAGTCGCAGCCGTCGCAGTTGCAGTTGGGGCCGCAGTCGCAGCTGTGGCAGCAGCCCTCGCGCTTCTTGCGGGACCAGGGGCCCTCGTACTCCTTGGCGCAGCAGATCTGGCAGGTGCAGAACAGCCCGATGAAGGCGGCGCAGCCGGCCAGCAGCCCGCGCGGCTTCTTGGGCTGCGGCTGCCCGTGCCCGCCCCCGAAGCCCCCGCCGTGCCCGCCGTGACCCCCGCCGCCGGGCGGCATCCCGCCGTGGGCGTGCCCGCCACCCGCGTACGGCCCACCCGCGTACGGGCCGCCGACGGCATAGGGATTGCCGTCCACCGGACCCGGGCCGTGGCCCGGCGGGGGGCCGTAGGGGCCCGGCTGCTGGTGGGAGCAGGAGGGGGAGTCGAAGGCCCGGTCGATGGAGACCCGCAGCTCGTGGGCGAGCAGGACGTGGACGAGCTTGTCGTCGGTGAAGTCGGTGTCACGCAGGGCGAGCCGGATGCCGTGCAGGGCGTCGTCGGCCAGGCGGCGGGCCTCGGCGAGGCCGGTGCCGGTGGCGGTGAGCGGGTTCCAGGCACCGGCGGCCGCGTCGGCCTCGCGGTCCTCGACGGCGTCCAGCAGATGGGCGAGGCGGCCGAAGAGCCGGCCCGCCTCGGCGAGCGGCGCCGCGTTGTGCGGGCGGCCGGCGAGCACCGCGGTGTGGGCGAAGGCGGCCGCGGTGGCGGTCTCGGTGGGTTCGGTGACGGTGAGCAGCGGGGTGCCGGGGCCGGCCAGGGCCTCGATGCCGGTCTGCCGGTCCACCGCGTCGACCAGCAGGGCGGTGTCGAAGCCGAGGGAGCGGCCGGTGCGGGCGCCGGCCCGGTCCCAGCCGCGGGCGACCCGGCGGGCGGCGGCGGCCATGGGGCGGCGGGCGAGCAGTCCGTCGCCGTCGGCGAGGTGGTCGCGCATCTTGGCGGAGGCGAGGACCAGCGAGACGGCGGCGGCGAGCCGGGCGCCCTCGCCGCGGGCGACCGGCGCGGTGCGCATGGCCCGCAGCGGGCAGGGCCCGGCGGTGCGCCGGGCGGTGGGGTCGGGCGCGGCCTGAGCCTCCGTCAGTACGGAGATGAGCAGTCCGTCGTAGTTGGTGGCGATCCGGGCGAATTGCCCGTGATCGGCGCGGAGTGCCAGGCAGAGTCCGCAGAGATGGGCCATCCACTCGGTCTTCAGCCCGTCGGTGAGCCGGTGCGAGCAGGGTCTGACGATGCCGAACATCTCGTGTCCCCCCGTGTGTCGTTCGATTGCGCGGGCATCGTATCGGCAGGTCGTTCACCCGTCCGCCGGTCCGCTCACCCGTCCGGCCTGAATGTCATATGTGAGTTACGGAGACCGTTCGTCAGGGGGCTTGCGCAGGCAGGACCTTGACGAATCGCCACATCCTCTGCACCAGTACCGTCACGAATCCCTCGCGCGGCGACTATCCACTTGGCGCGGGATCCGCATGATGGACGACCATAGGGATAGCGGAACCACCAGTGACCGCGTTGAAAGGAGGCGTCCATGGGATCGGTGCGCAAGGCGAGTGCATGGCTTGGCCTCGTCGAGGACAGCGACGAGCGTTACTACGACGACGAGTACGCCGAGGGTGAGCGCAGCAACGACGCCTGGGTGACCGACCCGCGGGTGCGGGTCGCCTCCGAGTCCGCGCAGGAGGAGGGGCGCCGGATCGCCACGGTGACCCCGGACGGCTTCCGGGACGCCCGGAACATCGGGGAGCTGTTCCGCGAGGGCGTCCCGGTGATCGTGAACCTCACCGCGATGGACTCCGCGGACGCCAAGCGGGTGGTGGACTTCGCGGCCGGGCTGACCTTCGGGCTGCGCGGTTCGATCGAGCGGGTGGCGACCCGGGTGTTCCTGCTGACCCCGGCCGACACCCGGATCGTCAGCGGTGAGCCGGGGGCCCACCGCCAGGACGGCTTCTTCAACCAGAGCTGACCGGCAGGGCCGCTCACCGACAGACCGGTGGCCCCGGGGTCACCGGAACGCGTCGAGACCGGTGAGCGCCTTGCCGAGCACCAGTTGGTGCATCTCCACGGTGCCCTCGTAGGTGAGCACCGATTCCAGGTTGCCCGCGTGCCGCATGACGGGGTACTCCAGCGAGATCCCGTTGGCACCCAGGATGGTCCGGGCGGTGCGGCAGATGTCGATCGCCTCCCGGACGTTGTTCAGTTTGCCGAAGCTGACCTGCTCGGGGCGGAGCCGTCCGGCGTCCAGGCGCCGCCCGAGGTGGTGGGCGAGCAGGATGCCCTTGTGCAGCTCCAGGGCCATGTCGGCCAGCTTGGCCTGGGTGAGCTGGAAGCCGCCGATGGGCCGGCCGAACTGCTCCCGGCTGCGGGAGTACTCCAGCGCGGCCTCGAAGGAGGAGCGCGCGGCGCCCATGGCGCCCCACACGATCCCGTACCGCGCGTGGCTGAGGCAGCCCAGCGGTGCCTTGAGCCCGGTGGCGCCGGGCAGCAGCGCGTCGGCGGGCAGCCGGACGTCGTCCATGACCAGCTCACTGGTGACCGAGGCCCGCAGCGACCACTTGTGCCTGATCTCGGGGGCGGAGAAGCCGGGTGCGTCGGTGGGCACGGCGAAGCCGCGGATGCCCTCGTCGGTGCGGGCCCAGACCACGGCGACCCCGGCGACCGTGCCGTTGGTGATCCACATCTTGCGCCCGTTGAGCACCCAGTCGGTGCCGTCCTTCTTGGCACGGGTGCGCATGGCGGCCGGGTCGGAGCCGATGTCGGGCTCGGTCAGCCCGAAGCAGCCGATGGTCTCGCCGGCCGCCATGGACGGCAGCCAGCGCTGCTTCTGCTCCTCGGAGCCGTAGGTGTGGATCGCGTACATGGCGAGCGAGCCCTGGACGGAGACCAGCGAGCGGATGCCGGAGTCGGCGGCCTCCAGCTCCAGGCAGGCCAGCCCGTACTGGACGGCGCTCGCCCCGGCGCAGCCGTAGCCGTCGAGGGTCATGCCGAGCGCGCCGAGGGAGCCGAGCTCCCGGGCCAGCTCGCGGATGCCGGGCAGCTCGCCGGACTCGTACCACTCGGCGATGTGCGGCAGCACCCGGTCGGCGGCCCAGGTGCGGACGGTGTCGCGGACGGCGAGCTCCTCGGGGTCGAGGAGGTCGTCGATGCCGAGCGGGTCGCCGGCGTCGAAGGGCGGGAGCTTCGCGGGTGCGGACATCGCGGGGGACCTTTCGGGCGCGGGCTCGGGCTCAGGCACGGAGGAACGCGGGAAAACTAGCAGTGGTAGTCACGGCCGTTCGCCGACGTTACGGCCCCCGGTGCCGCGCGTCCAGGGTGACCCGGGGCGCAGCGCCCGGCGCGCCCCACCGCGGGGCTGCTCAGCGGGCTCCGTTGCGGGGCGCGGTCGCGGGCCGGACGGGGCCGGGCCGGGCGGGCAGCCGGGCCGACTCGGCGGCGGTCCGGGCGCGGGGCACCCCGTCGCCCTGGGTACGCGGCTGCTCGGCCGGATGGTGGTCGGTGCCGCCGAGGCGGGCGTCGGCGTCGGCCGGGTTCTCCATCACCTTCGGCAGCCGCACCGCCATCAGCGCGCCGAGCAGCAGCAGCCCGGCGCTGACCGCCAGGGTGAGGTGCAGCCCCTGCACGAAGGCGTTCCGGGCGGTGCGGTGCAGCGCCTCACCGACCGGGCCGCCGAGCTGGGCGGCCGTGCGGTAGGCCTCGCCGAGCGAGTTGGCGGCGGAGGCGGCGGCCGGCCCGGGCACTCCGGGGACGTCCCGCAGCCCGGGCGCGTACGCGGCGTTCATCACGCTGCCGAGGAGCGCGATGCCCATCCCGGCGCCCAGCTGGTAGGAGGTCTCGCCGATCGCGGCCGCGCCGCCCGCGCTCTCGGCCGGGGCCTCGCTGAGCATCGACTCGTAGGCCCCGAACAGGGTGGTCTGGAGCCCGAAGCCCAGCAGCACGAACCCGGTGGTGAGCAGCACCGGCCGGTCGTCGTGGTTCATGAGGAGCAGCAGCAGCACGGCGGCGGCGGTGAGCACGAACCCCCAGCCGACCATCCGGCGCGGGCCGATCCGGGCCAGGGTGTACGAGCCGGTGGCGCCGGCGGCCATGGCGGCGAAGGTGAGCGGCAACAGCCGCAGCCCGGTCTGCAGCGGGCTGAGCCCCAGCACCAGCTGGAGGTACTGGACGGCGATCAGCTCCAGGCCGACCAGGGCCAGCATGGCGAGCACGATGCAGCCGACGGAGGTGGTGAAGGCGGGCCGGGCGAACATCCGCATGTCGATCAGCGGATGGGTACGCCGCTTCTGCCGGCGCACGAACAGCGCCAGCACCCCACCGCCCACCACCAGGGCGGCCAGGGTGGCCGGGTCCAGGGCGTGGCCGGAGCCGGCCCGCTTGACGCCGACGACCACGCCGAGCACACCGGCGGCGGCCATCAGGGCGCCCAGCACGTCCCAGGGGCCGTCGTCGCCACCGCGGGACTCGGGCAGCAGCCGGCGGCCCAGCGGGAGGATCACCGCCATCAGCGGCAGGTTGATCAGGAAGACCGAGCCCCACCAGAAGTGCTCGACCAGGAAGCCGCCGAGGACCGGTCCGGTTGCGGCGCCGACGGCGGCGACCGCGGTCCAGATTCCGATGGCGGTGGCCCGTTCGCGCCGGTCGGGGAAGACGGCGCGGAGGATCGACAGCGTGGCCGGCATGATCATCGCGCCGCCGACGCCGAGCAGCGCCCGGGCGGCGATCAGCACCGCGGGCGTCTCGGCGGCCACCGCGAGCGCGGAGGCGGCGGCGAAGATCCCGTAGCCGACCAGCAGCACCCGCCGGCGTCCGACGCGGTCACCGAGCGTGCCGAAGAGGATCAGCAGCGAGGCGCACACCAGCGGGTAGGCGTCGACGATCCACAGCAGCGCGGTGGAGCTCGGCCGCAGATCCTCGGTCACCGCGGGGACGGCGACGTGCAGGACGGTCGCGTCGAGGGCGACCAGCAGCAGACTCACGCAGAGGACGATCAGGACGACCCAGCGGTTGGCACCGCCGCCGGTGGCGCGGGAGCGCGCTCCGGCCATGGTCGTCAGGGACATGTACGTACCTCCCGCAGATGGATGTCCCTCGCGCCCGGCGGGCGACCGGCCGGAGGGGGACGTGTCCGGGGCGGCCCGGCATCGGGGCGAGTGATGTGCCAGCGTACGCGAGTCCGCCGGTGGGGCGCGTGGTCCAGCTCTCACGGGGCAGACGCACGGCTGTGGCGTAGGCCACGGGTACGCGGGCATCCGGCGCCTCGACGCTACCCGCGGGTAGGGCCGCGGGGCGCGCCGCCCCGCCCCCGGCACCCGGTCCACCGGAACGGCTCCGGCGGCACCCCGAAGGGAGCGATTCCGCGCCGGTGCCACCCGGGTCCCCACCCCCGGCGAATTCCCTCCGCCCTACAAACAAACGTCCGGAAGAGCCCCCGGCTAATACCGCCCCGAGGTCACCGACGGTTATGCATAAGCAGGGAATAAGCAGCACCCCGAGACGGATCCCACATCACATCGTCATCACGAAGAGAGCGGATGGGCGTGGGCTGTCACTCACTCCCTGTAACGTCGATCGGGTGCGTACCGACATCTTTGCCCGTCTGGACCGGGAGCCGGAACCGCCGAAGATTGAGATCCCGCGGATGAGCCGCACCCGTCTCGCCCTCTTCGGCGGGACGCTGGCGTTCTACCTCGCGATCGTCGTCGCCGTGCTGGCCTCGTCCTGGCTGGTGATCATCGACTGGAAGGTCATGCTCTTCCGGCCCTACCAGCAGTGGCCCGAGGTGCACGCGACCCTCGACTACTTCGTGGTGCTGGGACAGCGCGGTCCGACGGCCGTGATGGTGGCCGCCTGGCTGGGCTGGCGCTCCTGGCGGCAGCACACCCTGCGGCCGCTGCTGGTGCTGGGCGCGGCGCTGCTGCTGCTGAACGTCACGGTGGGCGCGGTGAAGCTCGGCCTCGGCCGGCTGGGCCCGCACTACGCGACGCAGGTCGGCTCGACCGAGATGTTCGCCGGCGGCGATATATTCCCTTCCGGCCACACCGCCAACGCCGTGGTGACCTGGGGCATCCTCGCCTATCTCGCCACCACCCCGACGGCCCGGCGGGTGCTGTCGGCCGTCTCCGCGGTGGTGGCCCTGGGGGTGGGCCTGACCACGGTCTACCTCGGTACCCACTGGCTGAGCGACGTCCTGCTGGGCTGGGCCGCCGGACTGCTGATCCTGCTGGCCCTGCCCTGGTGCGAGCCGCTGATGGGCCGGGCCGAGGCCGTGGTCTTCGCGGCCCGCGAACGGCTGCGGGCGCGCCGCCGACGACTGCCGACGGTGCCGGTCGCGGCGGGCGGCGCCTGGCCGGCCGCCCACCGCGGGCGGCTCGGCGCGCCCGCCCCGGAGAGTCCCGCCGAGGAGGCGGCCCTCGACCCGGTCGGCGCCTCCGGCGGCACCCGCACCGCCACCCGGGCCACCCTCACCCACCACCCCCGCGCGCACAGCGCCCACTCCGCGGTCCGCTCCGAGCGCACCCCCGTCACCCCGGCCGGCAGCCGCCGCCCACCGCGCTCCCGCCCGGCAACCGGCGGCTGACCCACCCGCGCCCAGCGGTACGCGAAAGGGGCCCGGTTCCTCTCCCTCTCCAGGAACCGGGCCCCTTTCCCCTGCCCTCGGGGCCGCTCAGCCGACCCAGCAGCGGGTGACGGTCTGGTCGGTGACCTCGAAGTTGATCCGCCCGGCCACGAACTCCAGCGTGATCACGGTGCCGGGCGGCAGGGAGCGGACTTCTGTCCAGCCGCGGTCGCGGGCCAGCCGCTCCGCCTCGGTCTCGTCGAGTCCCACATACGCCTCGGGCGCGTCGGCGGGCTGTCCGGAAGGGGTCGGAATCGATGCCATGCACCTCACCGTAGGCGGCCGCGCACCACGGCGGAAGCGGGCGATCCGCGCCGACCCCCCAGCCCCACCACCCCCACATCCACCCCCGATCACGTTTCCGTCACAGGACCGCGACAGCCCACCCGTACGCGGTCCGTCACCACCCCGGGCCACCGCGGCCTCCCCACCCCACCCGACCGGCTGAATTCCGGAGGTCCGCCCAAATCCCCCGGGGCGCATTCGGAGGAATTCCACAACCCCGTCAGCTCCCCCCGCCGCCTTTCCACCCGAATGGCCCCGGCCCGCCCCTTCCCAACGCTTTCCGCCCCCACCCCATCCGCCCCCATCCGACCCCATTTCCCGCCCACCGTTTCCGGGTACTCGCCCCCGCCTCATTCGCCGGCCCGGGCCCTCCCCCGCGAACGTTCCAGGGCCCGTCCCAGCAGGTCCCGTACCGCCCGGATGTGCTCATCCACCACGGCCGGTTCCACCACCTCGAACTCCAACCCCGCCAGCACCACATGGATCACCAGCACATCCAGGCTGGTCCCGCCGGTGTGCAGCAGGCAGCTGGTGGCGCTCTCCGCCTCCAGCGTGCCGTCCATCGGCCCGAACGCCTGCCGGGCCTCCTCCAGCGGCGCGAACAGCCGGACCACCGCCCGCGCGGCGTACGCCCGCGTGGACACCCCCTCCGACACATACGCCGCCAGGTCCTCGGCGGGCGGCGGGCGGGGCGTGAACCGGGGCCCGTGCGGCGGGCGGGGCTCGATCCGGTCCGCCCGGAAGGTACGCCAGTCCTCCCGGTCCACGTCCCAGCCGACCAGGTACCAGCGGCGCTCGGTGCACACCAGCCGGTGCGGCTCGACGGTGCGCCGGGTCTCGGCGCCGCCGTGGTCCCGGTACCCGAAGCGCAGCCGCTCGCTGTCCCGGCAGGCCGCCGCGAGCTCGGTCAGCACCCCGGGGTCCATCCGGGCCTCGGGCGCCCGCAGCATGGGCACGGTGAACGCGGTCAGGGCGCCGATCCGGCGGCGCAGCCGGTCCGGCAGCACCTGCTCCAGCTTGGCCAGGGCCCGTACCGAGGTCTCCCCCACCCCCTCGATACCCGTGCCCGCGGCGGTACGCAGCCCCACCGCCACGGCGACCGCCTCGTCATCGTCGAGCAGCAGCGGCGGCAGCGCGGCCCCGGCCCCCAGCTGGTAGCCGCCGCCCGTCCCCGGTGAGGCGTGCACCGGATAGCCCAGCCCGCGCAGCCGGTCCACATCCCGGCGCACGGTACGCGGGGTGACGCCGAGCCGGTCCGCGAGGTCGGCGCCGGACCATTCGCGGTGCGCCTGGAGCAAGGACAGCAGACGCAGCAGACGTGCCGAGGTGTCCCACATACAAGGAGTCTGGCACCCCTCCCGGACACCTCTTGTCCTCAACAACCGACCTATCGACCGCCGCCCCGCCGCACCAGCCCCGCAGCCTTGTACCGGGCCGCGTACCCGGCGTCCAGCACCGCGCCGCGCACCCGCTGCACCCCGTCCCGCACCCGACTGCGCCGCCGCCCCTCCGCGCCGCGGCCCACCAGCTCGGTGAAGAGCGCCTCATGGCGTTCGGCGATCGCCACCGGGTCGAACCGGCGCGAGTTGGCGAGCGCGGCCGCACCGGCCCGGCGCCGCAGCTCGTCGTCCTCGATATAGCCCAGCAGCGCCTCCGCCACCGCGTCCGCGTCCCCGACCGGCACCAGCCGGCCGTCCACCCCGTCCTCGATGATCTCCCGCGGCCCGTGCGGGCAGTCGGTCGACACCACCGGCAGCCCGCACCGCATGGCCTCCACCAGGGTCATCCCGAAGGACTCCAGCCGCGAGGTCGACACCGCGATCGACCCCTTGACCAGCTCCGCGTCCAGCGGGTTGGCCGTCCCCATCAGCGCGACGTGCTCCCCCAGCCCCCGCTCCTCCACCAGCGCCCGCAGCGCGTCCTTCTCGTTCCCGGTCGCGTCCCCCGAGCCGTAGATCCGCAGCCGCCAGTCCGGACGGGCGGCCACCACCTTGGCGAACGCCTCCACCAGCAGGTCGTACCGCTTCACCCGGGTCAGCCGCCCGGCCGCCACCACGTACTTCGCCGCGGGGTCGGCGGGCCCGACCTCCGGCTCCGGCACGCTGTTCGGCACCGCCTCGATCCGCACCGCCGCGGGCAGCTTCAGCCGGGTCCGGTACGACCGGGCGTCCGCCTCGGTGACCGTGGTGACGGCGTCCAGCAGCCCGTACCGGTGCCCGATCTCCCGGCGCAGCCGGTAGCCGTGGCTGTCCAGCGTCAGATGCTCCTGCCCCACCCGCACCGGCCCGGCGGGGGCCTGCCGCGCGATATGCACGTTCAGCCCCGGCCGCGTCCCCACCACCACATCGGCGTCCAGCCCTTTCAGATGCGCCGCGATCCGGGCGTCCGTCAGCCGGCTGTACTGCTTCCACCGCCCGTCCCCGCGCGGGAACACCTTCGCGGGGCGCTGGTAGTCCGGGTGGTCGCCGGCGTACTCCGGCGACTTCTTCCTCAGGTCCACCAGGTGCTTCATCACCACCCCGGCGGGGGCCCCTAGCGTGGGCTGCTCGCGGTGGCGGAAGACCGAGACGATCTCGACCTCGTGCCGCTCGGCCAGCGCCTGGGCGAGGTTGAAGGTGGTACGGATGGTGCCGCCGATTCCGTAGGCGTTGTGCAGCAGAAAAGAGATGCGCATCGCGTCGCCGCGTCCCCCGGTGTTGACGAAACCAGGACGTACCCCTGGCCCCCCGACCTTACCGGGCCCCATCGCGGGCGGCGTGGGCGGCTGGCGCCGCCGTTGACCGGGTCCGCCCGGTGGGTGCGCTGACGCGTCTGCGTCTGGCCCGTACAACCGCCGGGCGGTGGCGTCCGACTGATGCGGGCCCTCGGCCCGGGAGATTGGCCACCGCGGTGGGGGGGATAGCCGCCCCACCGGTCGGGGGGGTCCGTGCGAGCGGTGCGGGCCCCTCGGCACGGCAGGGCCCATACGCGGGGCACAGCCCCGGTGGGCGGTACGGGGCAGGAGCCCGGCGTGGCCGTATCACCCGCCGGGCGGCGCCGTCCAACCGATCCGGGCCCTGGCCCGGGAACGCATCAGCCACAGCGAGACGGGTCAGTGCGCCGCCGGTCGGGTGGGGGTACGCAGGGTCGCGCGCGCTGGGGGCACCCCCTGGACGAAGTCCTTGGGGGACCGCCGAACGTAATGAGGCGGTCGCTTGAGCGTCGAACGGTGCGCGCGAGCGGCGAGCACGTGAGCCCGGAGCGCCCACGCCCCCACCCACCGGAGAGCGGACCCGACCGCCGGGCCTGCGAGAGGCCACCGGACCGCAACCGGCACAGACCCACCCGCGTCAGCGAGGCCACCGGGCAGCGGTCAGGCCCGAACACCGGCGGCGCAAGCCGCCCACGCGAGGCCCGGCCCGCGAACGACGACCCGCCGACACTAGAGCGGCAGCGACAGGAGCGTCCCCGGCCGGATCCGGTCAGGGTCGGCGCCGATCACCTTGGTGTTGGCCTGGTAGAGGGCCTTCCAGCCGCCTGGGACCTTGAAGCGGCGGGCCAGCGCGGAGAGGGTGTCGCCGGGTTGGACGGTGTGGGCGCGGCCGGAGAGGCCGTACTGCTTGGAGCACGTGGGCCAGGCGGACCAGCCCTGCCAGCGCAGCACCTCCTGGGCGACGGTGATCTGCTCCTGCTTGGTGGCGAGGTCCGCGCGGGTGGCGTACTTGAGCCCGCCGTACGCCTCCCAGGTGGACTGGCGGAACTGGAGGCCGCCGTAGTAGCCGTTGCCGGTGTTGATGTGCCACCGGCCGCTGCTCTCGCAGTCGGCGACGCAGCCCCACGGCCACTGGTCGGTGCGGCAGTCGGCCGCGGTGGGGGCCGCGCCCGGGCCGGGGGCGGGTGGTGGCGGGTGGCCGCCGGGTGCCGCCGCCAGGGCGGTTGGCGCGGGCCCGGCCAGGAGCAGCAGCACGGCCGGCACCAGCACCGGCCAGAAGCGGATCTTCGGCATCGGGCCACGCTAGGCACGGCGGAGGCCACGGCAGGGCCACCGCGCGGGCGGCAGGGCACGGGCCCACCCGGTCGGCCGACGCTACCGCCGGCAACCGCCGGCCCCCACGGGTTTGGTCCGTACGCGTGACCCGGGCCGCGGGTCGCCCGTTGAACCCTTCACAGACGTGCCGGGATCCGCCCGGCATCGCACGTGATGAGTCCGAGGAGTCCCCCGTGTCCCGCATGCTCGACGTCAGCGAGGACGTACGCGCCGAGATCGGCGACGAGGAAGCCGACCGGCTGCTCGCCGGCGAGAACGCTCCGGGCAGCTACGACTGCACCTCCTGCCGCACCCCGGGCGACTCCGAGCAGGAGCGCACCAGCACCGTGCTGTTCGTGGGCGAGGAGACGGCCGTGCTGGCCTTCGCGCACGCCAGTTGCATCCCCTCCCAGGTGGTGAGGGTCGCCGAGGACCAGCTCCAGGGCGCCGTCCGGTCGATCACCAGCACCGAGCAGCAGCCGCAGCAGCCGCATCAGCCGGCGCGGCCGGCCCCCGCCGCCACCGACCAGGCGGTGCTGGGTGTCACCAGCGGGCTGGTGCTGATCGAGGGCGAGCTGCACCCCGCGCTGGTGGTGGAGCCGACCGCGCCGATCGCCCGGCCCGGGTCGGACGGGTTCGCCGACGAGTTCCTGCCGCTCCTGATCGAGCAGGGCTTCCTCCCGGTGTCGCAGGTGAACCAGGTGCCCAGCCCGGTGGCCGGCTGGTCGGTGCTGCTGGCCATGGGGCAGCTGCACGCGATCCTCCAGCCGGGCACCGGCGGCGGCAGCCCGGTGGCCTGGTGGCAGGCGCACCAGCCGCTCCAGGTGACGGACGGCTGGCGGGCCGCGGCGAACAAGTCGCACACGGTGCTGGTGTTCGCCGCCCCGGTGGGCTCGATCGGCCAGCAGCCGCGTGAGGACCTGCTGCGGGACGCGCTGGAGAAGGCGGCGGCCGACGGCCGACTGGTGGCGGGGTCCATGCCGCTGGCCGGTACCTGATGCCGGAGGGGGCCGCCCCAGGCGGCGGCGGGGGCAGGGGCGCCGGGGGTACCGGCCGGCACGGCCGGGCGGCGGGCGGTCCGGACCGGTCCCATCCCGTACCGGAGGGGCCCCGGCCGCATCCCCCGGGCGGCGGGGTCGTTGGCACCTACGTGCACCCATACGAACCATCTCGCCAGCCCTACCACCCGATTCCGGCCATGCGCCCGTCCCATGACGGGGGGTCGGGGCATGCGGCGCCCGGCCATTCCGGCTCCGGACAGGCCGCTATCGGGCATATGACCGGCCATCTGTCGGTGAGCGGTTCGGTGGCGGGTTCGGCCACCCCGATCTACGACGCGCTGTACTCCGAGTATCTGCGGTCCTTCCGGACGCTGCCGTTCGACCGGAGCGGTGAGGAGGACCTCGGGTTCCGGGCGTTCGGCACCGGCAGTGGCGGATACGCGGCGCAGCACGCCGGGTTCGGCGGCGGCTGGCAGCAGGTCGGTCCCGTGCACCGGGGCGGGCACCACCATGTGCCGGCCGCGCTGCCGCCCGCTCCCCGGCGGGGGCTGTAAGCAGTACGGAACGGGTACGGCCGCGGGGCCAGGGCGAACTTCGTCGTCAGCACGTCCTCCGGGTCCATCCGCATCCCCGCGAGCATCTCGCGGTAGGCGCGGGCCACCCGGGCCGGGGTCTCCC
>NZ_JBEYXH010000032.1:0-89073 GCF_040644755.1 Streptomyces sp. NPDC046887 | reverse complement strand
CCGGGGCGTTCGATTAGACGATCGGGTCACGGCCTCGTCCACAAGAAAGTGGTCAAAGTGCCGTCCACACCCTGGGGACTGCTGAGTTGTCCAGACCGCAGCGCCAACCACGGGCTGCTCTGGTTCGGCACGGCGGCCGGGATGGCCCTGCTGGGCCGCGGCACCCGCTCCCGGCGGGCGGCGGTGCGCGGGGCGGCGTCGCTGGCGCTGGCCTCGGCGGCGGTCAACACGGTGGCCAAGCGCTCGGTGCGGCGCAACCGGCCGGTGCTGGACAGCGTTCCGCTGATGCGGCAGCTGAAGAGGCAGCCGATCACCACCTCCTTCCCGTCCGGCCACTCCGCCTCGGCGGCGGCCTTCGCCACCGGGGTGCTGCTGGAGTCCCGGGGCTGGGGCGCCGCGGTGGCGCCGGTGGCCGCGGCGGTGGCGCTGTCCCGGGTGTACACCGGGGTGCACTATCCGAGCGACGTCCTGGTGGGGGCGGCGCTCGGGGTGGGGTGCGCCTTCGCGGTACGGGGGATGGTGCCGACCCGCGACCAGCTGCCCGCGCCGGGGCGGCCGCACGCCGATGTGCCCGCGCTGCCCGGCGGCGACGGGCTGGTGGTGGTCGCCAACCGGGCGTCCGGCTCCTCGGAGGCGGCGGCGCTGGTGCGTGACGCCCTGCCGCTGGCCCGGGTGATGGAGGTCGAGCCGGACGAGGTGTCCGAGACCCTGGAGAAGGCCGCCGCCGACGGCGGCTTCCGGGCGCTGGGCGTGCTCGGCGGGGACGGCACGGTCAACCGGGCGGCGGCGGTCGCCGCCAAGCACACGGTGCCGCTGGCGGTCTTCCCCGGCGGCACGCTCAACCACTTCGCCTATGACCTGGGCATCGAGTCGGTGCACGACACCTGCCGGGCGCTGGCCGCAGGGGACGCGGTCCGGGTGGACCTCGGGCGCTTCTCCCCCGGCCCGGACGGGGCGGAGCACGGCTACTTCCTCAACACCTTCAGCCTGGGCGTCTACCCGGAGCTGGTCCGGCGGCGGGAGCGCTGGTCGCCCCGGATCGGCGGCTGGTCGGCGGGGGTACTGGCGGCACTGCGGGTGCTGCGCGGACGGCATCCGCTGGAGGCCGAGGTCGGCGGCGAGCACCGGCCGCTGTGGCTGCTGTTCGCGGGCAACTGCGTCTACCGGCGGATGGGGCCGACCCCGGGCCGCCGCTACGACCTGGCGGACGGGCTGCTGGACGTACGGGTGGTGCACGGCGGCCGGCTGCCGGGGCTGCGGCTGACCGCGGCGGCGCTGGCCGGTCCGCTGAGCAAGTCACCGGTGCACGCCGCCGAGAAGCTACGCCGCTTCAGGATCTCCGGGCTGGCTCCCGGGACCCCGCTCGCCTACGACGGCGAGGTCACCGAGGCGCCCGCGGAGCTGCTGCTCGACAAGGAGGACGAGGCGCTGGCGGTCTACCGCCCGCAGCTGTGACCTACCGCCGAGGCGCCGCTCCCCCGATCGACGGGGGACGCGGCGCCTTCGTGCGTGTACGGGTTGTCCCTAGCGCCCCAGGGTGCCCGCGTCGCCCATCACGATCACCGGGGCGCGCGCCGGGTCCAGGGCGACCAGCAGCTGCCGCAGGTCCTCCTCGTCCATGGAGACGCAGGCCTTGGTGGGGCCGCCGTGGTCCACATGGATCCACACCCCGCCGCCCGCGCCGTCGCCGAGCGGGCGCCGCTTGTCCAGCGGGGTGTTGCCGGGGACCCGGTTGTAGTCGATGGCCACCACGTAGTCGAAGGAGCCCTCCAGCGGTTCGCCGAGGAAGCCGGTGCCGGGCATGTTGAAGTACTCGGTCTGGTCGTACGGCATCCGGGTGCCCGGGTCGGGCAGCCGGCCGCCCGCGTCGCTCAGCGTGTACACCCCGATGGGGCTGCGCAGGTCGCCGGCGCGGTGGTTGGCACTCCAGCCGCGCAGCGCGTTGTGGGCGGGCCAGGACTGGCTGACCGCCCGCCAGCCGGCCGCCGGGTCGCGTTCGTAGAGGACGACGGTGGACTGCGGGGAGTCCGGGCCGTCGCCGGTGACCACCACGGCCTGGCTGCTGCCGGAGGGGATACGGGATCGGGTGGCGGGCCCCAGGCCGGGGATCTGCGCGGGGGCGGGGCGCGGCGGGCCGGCCGCCGGAGCGGGCGGGCGCACCGCGGCGGCGGGTGGACGCGGTGGCTCGGCGCAGCCGCCGACGAGGAGTCCGGCCCCCACCGCGACGGCGAGCACCAGGCGACCTGCGCTGTTGACGACGGGCATGGCGGAGGGCCTTTCCTTGACGTTGCCGGCGGCCGTGCGGCGGGGACGGGCGGCCACGGAAGCGATGATCTGCTGATCCGCCCGGGCTCGCGCGCCGGGCCGGGCCGACGCGCGGGAAGTTCCCCCGGTGTCCGTACCCGGTGCCCGGGGACGACGTGAGCCCCGGCCGGGGACGGCCGGGGCTCACGGTACTTCCGCTGAACGGGGGGGTCAGAGCAGCGGCCCCAGCGGGCCGAGGTCGATGTTGAGGTCCTCGGGCTTCAGGCCGAAGCGGCTGCGCAGCAGCTCCATCCGGTCCTCCAGCAGCATCAGGGTGAGCCCGATGCGCTCCTCCTGGTCCTCGCTGAGGGTGCCGCCCTCGACCCGCCGCAGCGCCTGGCGCTCCATGAGCTGGCGCAGCAGTTCGATGACGGTGAGCACCAGCCGGGCGAGGTCGCGCTCGATCGTGTCCGGGTCGAGTTCCACCCGGCGCTTGCCG
Organism: Streptomyces sp. NPDC046887; assembly: GCF_040644755.1. Taxonomy (NCBI): domain Bacteria; kingdom Bacillati; phylum Actinomycetota; class Actinomycetes; order Kitasatosporales; family Streptomycetaceae; genus Streptomyces; species Streptomyces sp. NPDC046887. Next base: position 86,330 of record NZ_JBEYXH010000032.1, on the reverse strand, counting down.
GTGGGGTCCGGCTGCTCGTCGAACGGCTCGTACGGGGGTTCGGCGTCACGCATCAGCGCACCTCGAACGGGGAGGGCACGTTCTCGTTGACCGAGCTGATCAGCGCCCTGAGGTCGACCCGGACCAGGTCCACGTCGGCGATGCTCAGGGTCAGGTCGCCGGTCAGCACCACCCCGCCGGCCAGCAGCCGGTCCAGCAGGTCGACCAGGGCGATCCGGCGCTCGGCGAGCGGGGAGGCTGACACCGGTCCCACGGGCGCGCTCATCGGCGTACCGCCTCGGGACCGGCCCCGTCGCCGCCACCGTCACCGGCGGCCGGTCGCGCACCACCGTCGGCCGGCGCCGCACTCGGGCCCGGCTCGGGCTCCGTACCACCGGCGCCCGACTGCTCCTCCTCGCCGATGCCGGCGAAGGAGTACGGGACCCAGGGCCCGGTCAGCCGGACCTGGACGCCCTCCTCGGCGTAGCCCTGGACCAGGTCGGCGAACTCCTGGCCGCGGGACCGGTCCACCAGGTAGGCCGCGTTCAGCACGTTCACCCCGGGGGCCCCGGAGAGCTTGGCGTCCTGGGGGCGGTGCAGGGCGGCCGCCTCGGCCTGCGCGGACAGCTCGGCGTGCAGCCGGCGGCTCAGCGCGTCGGCCCGGCCCCAGTCGGCCTCCCGGCTGCGGCGCGCCTCCATCCGCCGGCGCAGATAGTCCCGGCCGCTGCCGCGGGCCTGACCGCCGCCGGCCGGGGCCCGCTCGGGCGCCGCCTCGGCCTGCGGCGCGGGCTGCTCCGCGTACACCTTGACGCCCCACTCCATCCGGCCGTCCAGCCGGGCGAGGGCGCGCTCGAAGCGCTCGCCGCCCTCCTCCAGCAGCCGCCGCACCCCGCTGTCGTCGCGGCAGACGGTGGCCAGCCGCAGCGGCACCGGGCAGGTGACCGTGGCCAGCGCGGCGATCACCGCGTCATGGGCGCGGGCGGTGGCGGCGAGCCAGTCCAGGTCCTCCAGGCGGGCCTTGAGCGGCCCCTCCTCGAAGTCGGCGGCCGACACCGGGTCCACCACGGCGACCAGGTCGCCGTGGCGCACCAGCTTCGGCGGCTGCCCGGAGATGCCCCGGACGCCCTCCGGCGGGACGCCGTCGAAGGGCCGGGTGACCGCGTAGACATACCGCAGGTCGGGGGCGGCGGTGCTCATGCGTTGCGCTCCTCCAGTTCGGCGCGCTCTTCCAGTTCGGCGATGCGCCGCTGCAACTCGGCGTTCTCCCGAGCCAGTTCACCCTGGCGGGCACGGGAGGAGAGCGAGGGGTCGCTCTCCCACCAGTCGATGCCCATCTCCTTGGCGCGCTCCACCGAGGCGACCACCAGCCGGAGCTTGATGGTCAGCAGCTCGATGTCCAGCAGGTTGATCTTGATGTCGCCGGCGATCACCACGCCCTTGTCCAGGACGCGTTCGAGGATGTCGGCGAGGTTGGCGCCGCCGCCGTCCGGCTGGTAGGCCATCGAAGCGGAGGGCCGCGGGGCGGGCATGGTCATCGGTTCGGGGGTCCCTTCTCAAGCCGGTCGAGGAGATCGTCCTCAAGCCGGTCGAACTCCTCCTCGGTGATCTCCCCGGCGTCCAGCCGGTCGGAGAGCCGGGCGAGTTCACGCTGGATGGCGGAGGGGTCGTAGTACTGCCGCTCTGCCTCCGCCATCACCTGGCGCAGCACCCAGACGGTGCCGCGCGCGGGCGCCGCCGGCAGGAGCAGCAGTTCTCCCAGCAGGCCCATGCGGGATCACCCTTCCGATTCGACGAAGCTGTACGGCGGCAGCGGCCCGTTGACGGTGAGGACCAGGTGCGGGTTGGCCTGCTTCAGCTCGTCCACCGCGTTGACGAAGGCGTCCGAGCGGTCCCGGTCCACCAGGAAGGAGATGTTGGCGAGCCAGCCGCCGCTCTCCGGTCCGGGCTTGACGTCGGCCGCGGTGGCCTCCAGGGCCTGCTGGACCAGGACGGCGTCGCGTGCCTCGCGCTGCTGCACGGCGGCCACCACCCGCTCGCCGAGCGCCAGCTTCTGGTCGTAACTGCCGCCGCCGGAGGCCCGGTTGGCCTCGCTGAGCGCCCGCAGGTCGGGGTCGTCGGCGAGCACCTGGTGGAGGACGGACTCCTCGTCGTGGCTGGCCTTGACGTTGTACTCGACCTTGTTGTCCAGCGCGTCCAGCCGCTCCAGGTAGTGGGCCTCGCGCTCGCCGAGCACCGACAGCACGGTGTCGTCGTCGGGCGAGACGCCGCCGAACCGCATGGGGAGCACCGCGCCCCCGGCGCCGGCCTCGGCCAGCACGTTCTGGTGGGCCAGCAGATCGCGCCGCTTGGGGCGCAGGTTGTCGGGCGCGTCGCTGACCAGCGCCACCAGGTCGCCCCGGGTCAGGACCCGCACGGCCTGCGCCGGCTCCCCGACGCCGCCGATCTTCTCCGGCAGACCGGGGTGCGAACTGCGCGCGATCCCGTAGACATAGGTGCTCACTCCGTCTCCTCCTCCTTCTTGCGGGACGTGCGGCTGCCGCTGCGCTCGGACGAGCCGGACTTCAGGGCGCCGGATATGGTCTCGGCGGCTCCGGAGAGCGCCCCCTTGGACTTGCCGCGGGCGCCGCCCTCGGTCAGGCCCTCCACGATGTCGGGGAGCTGGGCCGGGGCCTTGCGCCCGGACTCCAGGTCGAGGCGGTTGCAGGCCTCGGCGAAGCGGAGGTAGGTGTCGACACTCGCCACGACCACCCGGACATCGATCTTCAGGATCTCGATGCCGACCAGGGAGACCCGGACGAACGCGTCGATCACCAGGCCCCGGTCGAGAACCAGTTCCAGGACGTCGTAGAGGCCGCTGCTGCCGCCTCCGCCGCCGCTCTGCTGTGCGGGAACCACTGACATGTCGTTCTCCCTCCCTAGGAGCGGTCCGCCCGGCCGCGCTCATAGCGGCGGACGCGCTTGTATCCGGTCAGATCGCCGTCCTCGTCGAGCTGCACCAGATAGGTGGCGAGCAGGCTCATGGTCTCGGGGACCCGGGCCAGCTCCAGCACCTCGACGTGCACCGTCCAGCCGTCGTCGGTGCGCTCGAAGGAGGACACCGACTCGGCCTCCAGCCCGGTCATCTCGTTGAGCTGGGCGGCGGCCTCGCGGACGATCTGCATGGCCTTCTTGGGCTTCTTGCGGGGCTCCGGTTCCGGAGCCTCCTCGTTCTCCTCGATCTCCTCCGGCTCGTCCCGTTCCGCGTCCTCGTCCCGGGCCGCGGACCGTGTGGAGCCGGCGGTGCTCTTCCTCGTACGGCTGGTGCCGCCCCCGCTGCCGGTGGTGCTCTTGCGAGCCGTGGTCTTCCGAGCAGTCGTCTTGCGGGCGGCGGTCTTGCGGGCGGCGGTCTTCTTCGCCGCCGGTTTGCGGGCGCCCTCCTCTTCCGGGGTGTCGCCCTCGTCGGTGTCGTCCCGGTCTCTGCCGGATGCCTGGGATTCTTCTGATGTGTCTGCCATGGAAGCCTCGTTCCCTCTGGTTGCCGGACCATGGCCTCGCAAACCCTTGGCCCACGCTTGATCCGAAACGACCCGGACGGGTGATCGATTGCCCCCGTTTCCGGCCCGGACACCGCCCTCAGCGCAGTGTGTCCAGCTTGCGGCGGGCCGGGGCCAGCGAGCGGCCCCGGGGCGCCGGACCCCAGGGGCGGGCGCGGGCCTGCTCCAGCACGTTGTGCACGGTCCAGCGGCGGGCGTGGGTCTCCGGCTCGTCCAGCTGCGCCCAGGTCAGCGGGGTGGCCACCGGGGCGCCGGGCCGCGCGCGCACCGAGTAGGGGGCGACGGCGGTCTGCGCGTAGCCGTTGCGCTGGACGTCCAGATAGAGCCGGCCACCGCGGGCGTCCTTGCGGGCGGCGGTGGTCAGCTCCTCGGGGTGCGCCTCGGCCAGGGTGTCGGCGACCGCGCGGGCGAAGCCCCGTACCTCGTCATGGTCACAGCGGCCGTCCAGCGCCACGATGATGTGCACGCCCTTGGAGCCGGTGGTCATCGGCAGGGAAGGCAGCCCGAGGGAGTCCAGCAGCTCGCGCAGCTGGTGCGCGGCCCGGCGGACCGCGGCGAAGTCGTCGGTGGGCGGGTCGAGGTCGAAGACCATCCGGTCGGGGTGGTCCAGGCGGTCGGCCCGGGACTGCCAGCGGTGCAGGGTGACGGCGGCCTGGTCGGCGAGGAGGACCAGGGTGGCGGTGTCCTCGGCGACCGTGTGCACGACCGTGCCGCCCTCCTTCGCCACCTCCACCCGGCGCACCCAGTCCGGATAGTGCTCGGGGGTGTCCTTCTGCATGAAGCGGGGCCCGTCGATGCCGTCGGGGTGGCGCTCCAGCATCAGCGGTCGGCCGCGCAGCTGGGGCAGCAGATAGCGGGCGACCGAGCGGTGGTAGTCGGCCAGGTCAGCCTTGGTGAGGCCGTCCTCGGGAAAAAGGACCTTGTCCGGCCGGTGCACCTCCACGCTCCGGCGGCCCGCCCGGACGGTACGGGCCGGGGCGCGGGAGCCGGTACGGGTATGGGGGCCGGTGTCGGAGCCGGATCCGGTACGGGTGTGCGGGCCGGTCCGGGTGCCGGTGCTGCTGCGGGCGTTCACCGCCGCCGGGTACCCGCGCGGACGGGCTGCCACGCCCGGCGGGCGCGCGCCGGCCCCGAACCCCCCGTGAGAGGTTCGGGGCCGGCGCCCACGGCGGAAGCCGGCGGCCTCAGGGCGTGACGACCCGCTCCACCAGCAGCCTCACCGCGGCGGTGATCGCCTCGGCGTCGATGCCCGCGGCGTGCAGCTGCTCCTCGGGGGAGGCCGAGGCCGGGAGGTTCCGTACCGCGAGGCGGGTCAGCCGGGGCGCCGGGCGGCCGTCCGCGAAGGCCTCGGCGACCGCGTCGCCGATCCCGCCCTCCGGGTGGTGGTCCTCCACGGTGAGCAGGCAGCCGGTGGCGGCGGCCGCGTCGTTCAGGGTGTCCTTGTCCACCGGCTTGAGCGAGTACAGGTCGATGACCCGGACCGGGATGCCGTACTCCTCCAGGGTGTCGGCCGCCTTCAGCGCCTCGTGCACGGTGACCCCGGCCGCCACGATGGTCGCCCGGTCGTCGTCGCCATGGGTGCGCAGCACCTTGCTGCCGCCGACCGGGAAGGTCTCGTCCGGGCCGTAGATCACCGGGGTGTCGCCGCGCGAGGTGCGCAGATAGCGGATGCCGTCCAGGTCGGCCATGGTGGCGATCAGCTTGGCGGTCTGGTTGGCGTCGCTCGGGTAGAGCACGGTGCTGCCGTGGAGGGACCGGAACATCGCCAGGTCCTCCAGGCCCATCTGGGAGGGGCCGTCCGGGCCGATGGCGACCCCGGCGTGCGAGCCGACCATGTTGATCCCGGCCTGGCTGACCGCGGCCATCCGCAGGAAGTCGTGCGCCCGGGTGAGGAAGGCGGCGAAGGAGCAGGCGTACGGGAGGTAGCCGCGGCTCTGGAGGCCGACCGCGGAGGCGACCATCTGCTGCTCGGCGATGAAGCTCTCGAAGTGCCGGTCGGGGTGGGCCTTGGCGAAGAACTCGGTACGGGTGGAGTCGCCGACCTCGCCGTCCAGCGCCACCACGTCGGCGCGGGCCGTGCCCAGGGCCTCCAGGGCGTGCCCGTAGGCGGTACGGGTGGCCACCTCGTCGCCGATGTCATAGCGCGGCAGCTCGATCTCGCCGCCGGACTTCCCGCCCAGGGTGGACTGGCTGACGCCCTGCTCGGGCCCCCGCACCTCCACATGGAGGTCACGCGGGCCGCCCAGCTCGGCGATCGCGGCCTCGGCGTCCTTGATCGGCTTGCCGTGGAAGCCCTCCTGGTCCTCCACCGCCTTGACGCCCTTGCCCTTGAGGGTGCGGGCCAGGATGGCGGTGGGCTGGCGGATGGTGGAGCGCGCCTCGGCGAAGGCCCGGTCCACGTCCTCCACGTCGTGCCCGTCCACCTCGATGGTGTGCCAGCCGAAGGCGTGCAGCCGCCGGGCGTAGGCGTCCAGGTCGTGGCCCTCGCGGGTGGGGCCGCGCTGACCGAGCCGGTTGACGTCCACGATGAGGGTGAGGTTGTCCAGCTGGTGGTACGAGGCGGCCTCGGCGGCCTCCCAGACCGAGCCCTCGGCCATCTCGCTGTCGCCGGAGAGCACATAGACCCGGTACGGGATCTCGTCCAGCCGCTTGCCGGCCAGCGCGATCCCCACGCCGACGGGCAGGCCCTGGCCGAGCGAGCCGGTGGCGCTGTCCACCCACGGCAGCCGGGGCGTGGGGTGCCCCTCCAGCCGGCTGCCGAGCTCGCGGAAGGTCAGCAGCTCGTCGTCGCCGATCGCCCCGGCCGCCTTGTACATCGCGTACAGCAGCGGGGAGGCGTGCCCCTTGGAGAGCACGAACCGGTCGTTGCCGGGGTGCTCGGGGTGGTCGAAGTCGAACCGCAGATGGTGGGCGAGGAGCACCGCGCCGAGGTCGGCCGCCGACATCGAGGACGTCGGGTGGCCGGAGCCGGCGGCGTCGGCGGCGCGGACCGCGTCCACCCTCAGCTGCTGTCCGAGTTCGGCCAGTTCTTCGTAGTGCATGTCACTCCTTTCCGAAGGTGTTTCCGGAGGTGTTCCCGGAGGTGTCCCCGGATGCCTTTCCGGACGTGCCGGAGCTGTCGTGGGCGCTGGAGGTGCCGGAGGTGCCCGGCGCGCTCGGGGTGTGCACGAGTTCGGGCGAGGCGGTGTCCAGCGGGACCTGCCAGGAGCGCAGCAGCCCGAGCTGGACGGCCTGGCGGGGCAGTGCCGCGTCCAGCAGCCAGTCGGCGGCGACCCGCACCCGGTTGCCGGGCATGGCGGCCAGGTGGTACCCGCGGGTGACGGCACCGGCGACCGGCCCGGACAGCGGTACGCCCATCGGGTTGGCGGCCGCCTTCACCCCGCCGAGGTCCACCGCGAAGCCCAGGTCGTTGTGGCGGTAGGCGACCGGCGTGCCCAGGCCGAGGGAGGCGGCCACATTGCGGGCGGCCACCTTGCCCTGGCGGGAGGCGTGCTGGGCGGTCATCGCGGTGAACTCGCCGGGCCGGGTCAGGTCCGGCACGGCGGCGGCGTCACCGCAGGCGAAGACCTCCGGGTGGCCGGGCACGCCGAGCTGCGGGGTGACCACCAGCCGGCCCTTCTCGGTGGGCAGGTCGAGCTGGGAGACGAGCGGGTCGGGGCGGACGCCGACGCACCAGATGAGGGTGCGGGTGTCGATGAACTCCCCGGTGTCCAGCAGCACGCCGTCCTGGGTGGACTCCTTCACGGAGGTCTTCACCCGGACGTCCACCCCGCGCTCGCGCAGCACCTCGTCGGCGGTCTTGGCGAGGCGTTCGCTCAGCCCGGGCAGGACCCGGTCGGCCACGTCGAGCAGCAGCCAGCGGGGCTTGACGCCGCGCGGCCAGCCGGGCTGCTTGCGTACCAGCGCGTCGGTGAACATCTTGCCGTGGGCGGCCAGTTCGGTGCCGGTGTAGCCGGCGCCCACGACCACGAAGGTGGAGCGGGCGGCGCACTCGGCGGGGTCTCCGCAGTAACCGGCCAGCTCGATCTGGCGGGTGATGTGGTCGCGCAGGTACAGCGCCTCGGGCAGCCCGCGGAAGCCGGTGGCGTGCTCGGCGACGCCCGGGATGGGCAGCAGCTTGCTGACGCTGCCGACGGCGAGCACCAGCCGGTCGTAGGTCAGCTCGCCCTCGCCGCCCTCGGGGTCGCTGTAGTGGACGGTGCGCGCGGCCAGGTCCACCCGCTCGGCCTGGCCGAGCACCAGCCGCACCTGGCGCAGGGTGCCGGGCAGCGAGACGGTGACCCGCCTGGCCTCCAGCACCCCGGCGGTGACCTGCGGCAGCAGCGGCAGATAGAGGAAGTAGTCGGTGGGGTTGAGCAGGACGATCTCGGCGCGGCCGCGCAGGGTGCGGCTGAGGTGGCGGGCGGTCTGGTAGCCGGCGAACCCGGCTCCCACGATCACCACCCGCGGGCGCCTGCGGGGGCCGCCGGAGGGTCCGGACCGGGCGGGGCCGGTACGGCCGGCCGGGGTGGTCGGGCCGGACGGGCTGACGGACGGGGTCACGGGGCCTCCAGCGTGATCGTGCGGTTGTCCTGGTGCGGTGTGCTTTGGTGCGGTGTGCTTTAGTGCGGTCTGCTCTGAGGTGCTCTGTTCTGAGGTGCTCTGTTCTGGCTGCTGCGGCTTGGTGCGGTCTGCTCGGTGCGGTCTGCTTGCTGCGGCTTGGTGCGGTCTGCTCTGGCGCGGACTCTCCAGGGGCGTCCTGCTCTGATGCGGCGGTCTTGGTGCGGCGGCTCCGGTACGGCCTGTCTTGGTGCGGTCTGTCTTGGTGCGGTCTGTCTTGGTGCGGTCTGACGGGGTGCTGCGGTGTTCCTGGTGCGCGCGGGTACCCGGCGGGGCCGGTCGTACCCGCCGGGCTTGCCGGGACCTGCGGCAGGCCTGCGGGCCTGTGCCTGTCCTGCCGGGTCCGTGCCGGTGAGCGCGTCCACGGGCCTCCCGGGGCGGTGACCCCGGACGTTCCGCGCTGCTCCGGACGTGCTTGCCGGGGCCCGTCCCGGACGTACCGGTGCGGTGGCCCTGGACTCTCCCAGGGCGTGTCCCTGACGTTCCAGGGCGGCCCGTCCCGGACGTCTCCGGGGCGGTGACACCGGCCCCCCGGGGACGGTGTCCCGTCGCCCTGGGGGTCGTTGCCCCGGACCGTGCGGGACCGCTGCCCCGGACGGATCCAGGGCCGCGTCCCGGCAGACCTCCGGACCCGGGCAGTTTCCGGGCCCTCCGGGCGGTATCCCGGGAACCCTGGAGCGGTGTCCCGCGCGGCATGTCCGTGGTGCGCACACTTCCGCCGGACTGGCAGCCCGGCGGACCTTCCCGGTGCCCCTGAGCCCGCACCCCAAACGCCCGCAGTCCGGGCGCACCGGACCCCTCCCCCATCACCCCCACCCCCGTACGTATCACTCAATGAGACGCCCATCTCGCCATATGGAGGACGGCCCTACGCTGGGCCGCACCCCACCACTGGATCGACCGACCCCGGGAGTACGCCATGAGTGATGCCGCCGCCCGCACATCCGAGCGGGCCGTCTACACCCACGGGCACCATGAGTCGGTGCTGCGCTCGCACCGCTGGCGTACGGCCGCCAACTCGGCCGGCTATCTGCTGGCCGAACTCCGGCCCGGGCTGCGGGTGCTGGACGTGGGCTGCGGGCCCGGCACCATCACCGCCGACCTGGCCGCGCTGGTCGCCCCGGGCGGCCGGGTCACCGGGGTCGACGCGGCGGACGCCGTGCTGGAGCAGGCGCGCGCCGAGGTACGGGGGCGGGGGCTGGAGGAGGCCGTCGACTTCCGGGTCGCCGATGTGCACGCGCTGCCCTTCCCGGACGGCTCCTTCGACGTGGTCCACGCCCACCAGGTGCTCCAGCATGTGGGCGACCCGGTGCGCGCCCTGGCGGAGATGCGGCGGGTGTGCCGGCCCGGCGGGGTGGTGGCCGCCCGGGACTCCGACTACGCGGCTTTTGCCTGGTTCCCCGAGCCGCCGGCGCTGGACGGCTGGCTGGGGCTGTACCGGCGGGTCGCCCGGGCCAACGGCGGCGAGCCGGACGCGGGGCGGCGGCTGCTGTCCTGGGCGCGCCGGGCCGGCTTCACCGACGTCACGGCCACCTCCTCGGCCTGGTGCTTCGCCACCCCGGAGGAGCGGAGCTGGTGGAGCGGGCTGTGGGCGGACCGTATGGTCTCCTCGTCCTACGCCGAGCGGGCCATGGCGGGCGGGCACGCCTCGCCCGCCCTGCTGGCGGAGATCGCCGAGGGCTGGCGGGAGTGGGGGCGGGCCGAGGACGCCTGGTTCGCGGTGCCGCACGGCGAGGTGCTCTGCCGGGCCTGACCTTCTGACCGCACCGCACCCCACCCGGCAAGGTCATCCCCAACTAGGCTGGCTCGCATGGAGATTCTGGGCACCACCCTGCGCATCTGCGTCGACGATCTGGAGACCTCGACCGCCTTCTACGAGCGGATCACCGGCACCCGCGCGCTGCGCTTCGAGCGCGGCGGGGTGTCGGTGGCGGCCGTGGGCTGCTTTCTGCTGATGAGCGGACCGGAAGCGGAACTGGAGGTACTGCGCAAGGTGGCCGCGACCATCGCGGTCGACGATGTGGACGCGGCGTACAGCATGCTCAGCGAGGCCGGGGCGAAGATCGTCGCCGGGCCGCTGCCGACGCCGGTGGGACGCAATCTGATCGCGCTCCACCCGGACGGCTCGGTCTTCGAGTACGTCGACCGGCGGCAGTAGGCCGGTAGACCGCACCGGTGCGCCGCCGGCGAGGCGCACCGACAACCCTCGAACGGGTGAAGCGCCGGGCGACCCGATCCGGCGCTTCACCCGTTCGTCGCATCACCATCTGGTCCGATATCCTCTACTTGATAGGCAAATGTGCCCCTGTGGAGGGTGGTGCGATGTCCCCGAAGCGGTCCGCCTCGGAAGACCCGCCTCCCGCCCGCGCGCGTTCCGGCGACGGCCGCCTGTCCGCGCCGAAGGCCATGCGGTCGGCCGCGGACCAGCTGAGTGAGCTGCTCGGCCGGGCACCGGAGGCCATCTCCGCCGTGCGGCCCACCGAGGAAGGGTGGGAGGCCGATGTGGAGGTCCTGGAACTCGAACGGATCCCCGAGACGACCAGTGTGCTGGCCAGCTACCGCGTCCAGCTCGACGCGGAGGGCGAACTGACCGCGTACGAACGGGTCCGCCGCTACACCCGGGGGCAGATCGACCGGCGTAGCTGACCACCCGTCCCCCGCCGTCCCGTGCTTCACGTGCTGCGGCAGCGGACCGGAGGGCCGGAGGAGAGGAGGCACCGTGACGGTGGTGCCCCAGAGCGGTGCGGGCCCCGTCGCCCAAGGCGGCGGCGGGAACGCCTCTTCGCTGTACGACGTGCTGGAGCTCATTCTCGACCGGGGCCTGGTCATCGATGTCTTCGCCCGGGTGTCCCTGGTCGGCATCGAGATCCTGAAGATCGATGTCCGGGTGGTCGTAGCGAGTGTCGACACCTATCTGCGCTTCGCCGAGGCGGTCAACCGGCTGGACCTGGAGGCCGGCCGCAAGGCCCCGGCGCAGTTGCCGGAGGTCGTCGGTGGGCTCACCGAGGGCGGCGCCCGCGGCAAGACCAAGGGGGCGCTGAGCGGCGCCGTGGAAGCGGTCACCGACACCTTCTCGGAATCCTTCCGCCGAGGCCGCGGGGATGACCGGGACCGCGAGGAGGCGGCCGCCGAGTCCGCCGACGGCGGCAGACGACGTCCGGCCCGCCGGGCCCGGCCTCCCGCCGACGACGACCGGGTGCCGGTCGACGAGGAGACGCGGCCCGCGCGCCGCGTCCACCGGCGACGGGAAGGCTGAGCCATGGCGGTCTATGTGTACGGGATCACCGCGGCCGAGCCCCCGCCGGCGCTGGACGGCGCCCATGGGGTGGGCGACCCGCCGCAGCCGCTGCGCACCGTCGCCGGCGGCTCGCTGGACGCCGTGGTCAGCGACGCCCCCGAGGAGCTGCGCGCCGGTCGCAGGGACGTCCGCGCCCACCAGGAAGTCCTGGACCGGCTGAGTGACCAGGGCGGTGTGCTGCCGCTGCGCTTCGGCACCCTGGCGCCGGATGACGAGGCCGTCCGGCGGACCCTTCGGCAACGTGCGCCCGGATACCGGGAACGGCTGACCGCCCTGGACGGCTGCGCCGAGTACCATCTGCGGGCCTCCCACCGGCCGAAGGAGCCGGCCGCCGCGGAGGAGAGAGCCCGCCGGGACTCCCTCGCCGCCGAGGTGACCGCCGCCCTCGGGCCGCTGGCCCGGGAGTCCCGCTCCTCGGACCCGACGGGCGAGGACGTGCTGAACGTCTCCTTCCTGGTGGCGGAGGACGAGCAGCCGGCCTTCCTCGACCGCGAGGCGCGACTCGCTGTCGAGCAGGGCGAATCGGCGTTCCGCTTCCGGCTGCACGGCCCGCTCCCGCCGTACAGCTTCGTCTGAGGGGGTGCGACCAGGCCATGGGCGTACTGACCCAGCTGCTCACCCTTCCGCTGGCTCCGGTGCGCGGGGTCGGCTGGGTGGTTCGCCAGGTGACAGATGCGGCGGAACGCGAATACTACGACCCCGGGCCGGTACTCGAAGGGCTGCGGGAGTTGGAACGCGAACTCGCGGACGGGCTGATCAGCCCACGGGAGTTCGACCGCCGCGAGGACGAGCTGCTGGACCGGCTGGAGGAGATCCGACGGCACCAGGGCATCGGCCCGGCCCCCGGAGGCGGTCCGCGGTGATCCCCGGCCGGATCAGCGCGGCACCCGCTCGGCGGACCCCACCGGCTCGGACGGGGCCGGTCCGCCCGCACCGCCGCAAGGCGTGTCAGGAGGACTTTCCACGATGACGAAAGCGACCACGGGCGCCGCACTGCTCGGCGGCTACGTGCTCGGCCGCACCAAGAAGGCCAAGCTCGCCATCGCCGTGGCGACCTGGCTGGTGCGGAAGCAGATCGACCCCAAGAAGGTCACCGCGCTGATCAGCGACTCGCCCGCCCTGGAAGGGCTCAGCGGGCAGCTGCGGGAGCAGTTGCGACACGCCGGCAAGGAGGCCGCGGCCTCCACCGTCGCCGCTCGCGCGGACCGGCTCGCCGACCAGCTGCACGCCCGGACCGAACGGCTGCGCCGGGGCGAGGACGAGGAAGAGCCGCGGAGCCGGGACGAAGAAGAGGGAGAGGGAGAGGGAGAGGACGAGGACGAGGAGCCGGATGAAGAGCCGGACGAGCCGCCTCCGCCTCCCCGCAAGCGGGCCCCCGCGAAGAAGACCGCCACCAAGACCGCCGGCAAGAGCACCGCCAAGAGCAGCACCGCCAAGAAGTCCGCAGGGAAGCGCGCGGCCGCCGACAAGGACGGCGACGAACCCCGGCGGGCGACCCGCAAGCGCGCGCCGGCCACGGAGTCCTCGCGTACCTCCGCACCCCGCAAGCGGACCGGATCCGGCCGGACGCAGAGGAGGGCCGGCTCATGAGCGAGCAGGAAGCGACCGGTACGGCACGCACCGCGAAGGAGACGGCCGGCGGGCTGCCCGGCGCCCTCGGTGACGCCGGCGACCGGCTCAAGGACGAACTCCGGCAGTATCTGGAGGCCAAGGCGGAACGGGCCGTCGGCTCACTGGGCGGACGCCTGGGCGAGGCCACCCGCCGGCTGGGCGACCCGGACTCCTCACTCGGCAGCGTGGCCGGCGCGCTCGGCAAGGGCGGCCAGGCGCTCGCCGAGGGGAAGTCTCCCCAGCGGGCGGTGGCCAGTGCCGCCTTCTCCCATGTCAAGGACACCGTGAAGGACAAGGTCTCCGGACTGTTCGGCGGTGGCAAGGGCGGAAAGAGCGGCAAGGGCGAGACCCGCGGCAAGAGCGTCGTCGTCATCGAGGACGTGGACGTCGGGGTCCCGGTGCGTCAGGCGTACGACCAGTGGACCCAGTTCCAGCAGTTCGGCCGCTTCGCCAAGGGCGTCGTCAATGTGGAGCAGTCCGACGACACCACCTCCCAGTGGCAGGTCAAGGTCGCGAAGTCCAACCGCAACTGGAAGGCAAGCGTCCTGGAGCAGGTCCCGGACGAGCGGATCGTCTGGTCCTCGGAAGGCGCCAAGGGCACCACCAAGGGCGCGGTCACCTTCCACCCGCTGGGCGACAACCTCACCAAGGTGCTGCTGGTCCTGGAGTACTTCCCCAAGGGATTGTTCGAGAAGACCGGCAACATCTGGCGCGCCCAGGGCCGCCGCGCCCGGCTCGATCTGAAGCTGTACCGCAAGTTCGTGACCATGCAGAGCGAGCCCGCCGAGGGCTGGCGCGGGGAGATCCGCGACGGCGAGGTGGTCCGCAGCCACGAGGACGCGGAGGCCGAGGAGAACGAAGAGAACGAGGGCGCCGAGGAGGAGTCCGGGGCGGACGAGCAGGACACGGACGAGGACCGCGAGGACGACGGCGAACCCTATGAGGACGAGGAGTACGAGGAGGAAGACGAGGACGAGGACCAGCCCGAGGACGAAGAGGGCGAATACGAGGACCAGGACGAAGACGAGGAGGCGGACGAAGACGAGTACGGGGAGGACGAGCCCGAGTACGAGGACGACGAAGAGGAAGAGGACCGGGCTCCGCGCCGCCGGGCGGGACGCCGCTGAGTGACGGGCCGCGCCCGGCCCCGGTCCGGGCGGGCCGGCCCACCGACGCCGAATCGAGGTCGACCGCCGTGAACGAACCCGTGGCCCGCAATCTCGGCCCCTACTCCTCGGCGGCCGCGCCCTACGGCCAGGGGAGTTCGGCGAACCTGGCCGACATCCTGGAACGGGTCCTCGACAAGGGGATCGTGATCGCCGGTGACATCAAGATCAACCTCCTGGACATCGAACTGCTCACCATCAAGCTGCGGCTGCTGGTCGCCTCCGTCGACAAGGCGAAGGAGATGGGCATCGACTGGTGGGAGCACGACCCCTCGCTCTCCTCCCGCGCCCGCGACGACCGGCGGATCAGCGGTACCGGTGGGCGCGGTTCGCTGGCCGAGGAGAACCGGCGGCTGAGGGAGGAGGTCGCGGCCCTGCGGGCGTCCACCTCCGAGGCGGAGGTCTGGGACGCGGACGCCTGGGAGGAGGACGAGGCGGAGGCGGCCACCTCGGACGAGGCCGATGAGGTGGACGAGGCAGATGAGGTTCTGGTGGACGAGCCGCCGCCTCGGCCCCGGCGGCGCCCCGCCCGGCGCGACGACCCCGAGGAGGGTGTCGCCCGAAGGCCTCGGCGCACCGACCCCGAGGAGGGAGCCCCCCGGCGGGCCCGCCGCGCCCGTCCCGAGGAGGGCGCCGGGGCGGGGGACGGTGAGCGGCCCCGTACCCGGCCGCGCCGACGACCGGGAGCCGGGGACGAACCGTGAGCAGCGAGCTGGTGTACGTGTACGGCGTCGCCGCCGCCGGGCCCGGCCTCGTGCAGACGGTGCCGACCCTCCAGGGCGTCGGCGGCGCGAGGGTCCGGCTGATCGAGGACGGGGGCCTGGCGGCCGTCGTCGGACCGGTGGCCGCCGCCGACTTCGAGGAGGCCGCACTCGCCGCCCGGCTGGAGGACCTCCGCTGGCTGGAGGCGGTCGCCCGGGCCCATCACGCGGTGGTGGACGCGGTGGCCGCCGCCGGGCCGGTGCTGCCGCTGCGGTTGGCGACGGTGTACCGGAACGAGGAGGGCGTACGCGCTCTGCTGGCCGACGGGCGGGAGCTGTTCGCGTCCCGGCTGGCCCGGTTGGCCGGCCATGTGGAGTGGGGCGTCAAGGTGCACCTCGTAGCGCCGCCCGCGCCCCCGCCGAAGGCACCCGCGCCGGACCCGTCCGCCCGGCCCGCCCCCGTAGCCCAGGCCTCCGGGCAGGGGACACCGACGGCAGGGCGCCCCTCCCCCACCGATGACCCCGGGGCCGTCGGGCCGGGCCGGGCCTATCTGCGTACCCGGGGGCATGAGCGCCGCAGCCGGGAGGACGCGCACCGGGCGGCCTCGGCGGCGGTGGAGCACGTGCGCCGCACAGCGGCCGCTCATGCCGCCGAACGGGTGAACCACCGAGTCCAGCAGGGCCCGCTGGCCGAGGGCGGCGCGGAGAACCTCGCCAATGACGCCTATCTGGTGCCCTCGGAACGGTGCGCGGCGTTTCTGACCGAGGTCCGCCGGGCCGCCGAACAGGAGCCCGCGGTACGGGTGGAGGTCACCGGCCCCTGGGCCCCGTACTCCTTCGCCGGTCTGGACGGCTCCGGCGGTCTGGACGGCTCCGGCGCGGCGGCGGGGCCGTGATGAGCGAGGGCCCCTTCCGGTACACCTCGCCCGGCTTCCCGGCACCCGGCCCGAAGGACGCCGCCTCCGACCCGTACGCCACCACCGACTCGTACTCCCCCACCGATCCGTACGACGGCTCCCCGCTCCCCGGCCGGCAGGTCGCGCTCATCGATCTGCTGGACCGGCTACTGACCGGCGGGGTGGTGGTGACCGGGGACGTGGTCCTCTCCATCGCCGACATCGACCTGGTACGGGTCTCCCTGCGGGCTCTGATCGTCTCGATCAGCGCCGAGAACCCGTCACCGTGGGCGGGGCCGCCCCATGCCGGCTGAGCCGTACCGGGCAGGCGGAGTGGAGCCGCAATCTTCCCCCGGCCCCGACCGCTACCGGGAGCTGGCGGACGCGGCGGACCGCGCCTTCCGTCTCCTTCCGGCGGCGCCCCGGCAGTTGCCGCCCCCCGCTCGCGCGGGGCCGGGGCCTTCGCCGCCCGCGCACCGGATCAACGCGGACCCGGACACCGTGGAGCGCGATCTGATGAAACTGGTGCTCACCATCGTCGAGCTGCTGCGGCAGCTGATGGAGCGGCAGGCGCTGCACCGGGTGGACGCGGGTGAGCTGACCGAGGACGAGGAGGAACGGCTCGGGATGACCCTGATGGTGCTGCACGACCGGATGACCGAGCTGTGCGACCGCTACGGGCTGACCCTGGCCGATCTCAACCTGGACCTGGGCCCGCTGGGCAGCCTCCTGCCCCGCGATACCGACGATCCCCTCGGCCCTCCCTGAAAGGACTCCGACTGATCTCCCCGCCTCAGGCTCCCGCGAGGGCGTCGACCACCAGATCGGTCAGCAGCTCCCCGGCCGTGCCGTCCGGGTCGAGGTCCGGGTCGTAGATGGTGACATTGAGGCCGACGCAGCGCTCGGAGCGGAGCAGGGTGCCGAGCAGGGGCAGGAGTTCGGCGGGCAGCAGACCGTCCGGGTCCGGGCTGTCGACGGCGGGCATCACCGAGGGGTCGAGCACATCGGCGTCCAGATGCACCCAGAAGCCGTCCAGTGGGGAGGACTCCAGCGAGGTCACGGCGGTCCGGGCCGCCTCCGCCGCGCCCCGGGCCCGGAGCTCGCCGACGGTCACGGCCGCGATCCCCAGCCCGGCCAGCTCGGGCAGGTCCTCGTCACCGTCGCGCAGTCCGAACAGCCGGACGTCCTGGTCGCGGAGGTAGGGCCGCAGTCCGTCGAGGTCGCTGAGGTCGTCCTGGCCCCGCCCGGTGGCGATGGCCAGCTCCTCGCCCGCCGCCGCGCCCACCCGGTCGGAGTTGCCCGGGTGGCGGAAGTCGGCGGAGGCGTCGATCCCGGCCATCCCGTACCGCCCCAGCCGCCGCAGCGCCAGTGAGGCGCCGAGCTGGATCGAGCAGTCGCCGCCCAGCACCAGTGGGAAGCCGCCCGCCTCGATGGTCCGCCCGACACGGACGGCCAGGGTGCGGGTGTACGCGGCGAGGGCCTCCGCGTGGAACACGCCGTCGCCCTCCCGCCAGTCGCCCAGGTCGTAGCGCGGCGCGACGACCACGCCGCCGTCCCGCGCCCCCAGCCGTCTCAGGATGCCGTTGTCCCGCAGGGCGCCGGCCAGTTTGTGGCAACCCGGCACGGTGCCGGGGGCCGGCGGGCGCAGTCCGAGGTTGGAGGGGGCGTCGATGACCACGATGTCGCGCATGACTCCATGATCACCGCCGCCCGGGGCCGGGGACAACCGCCTTGTCGGCGGGGCCGGTCAGGCACCCGGGGGCGGCTCCGCCATCGCCGTACGGGCAGCGGGCATGTCGGCGGTAAGCGCCCAGCGCTCGTGGTCGCGCCACTCCCCGTCCACGTGGAGCATCGCCGGTGAGAAGCCCTCCTTGCGGAACCCGGCCCGCCGCACCAGGGCCAGCGAGGCGGCGTTGCCCGGCTGGATGTTGGCCTCCAGCCGGTGCAGCCCGAGCGGCCCGAAGGCGTACGCCGTGACGAGGGCCAGCGCCTCGCTCATCAGCCCGCGGCCCGCCGCGTGGGCGAAGACCCCGTAGCCGAGCGTTCCGTTGAGGAAGGCCCCGCGGACGATGTTGTTGATGTTGACGAACCCGGCGATGGCACCGTCCGCGTCCTGGTCGCAGACGAGCAGGGAGGCGTTGGCGGGGTTGCCGACCCGCAGCCCGGCGTAGCGGGCGAAGTCCCTGGCGCCGTCCGGCGGGAAGAGCCAGGGGTGGTGCAGCTCCCGGCTCTCCCGGGTCCGGGCGGTGAACTCCTCGCCGTCCTCGTGGCGCAGCTCGCGCAGGGTGACCCGCGGTCCGCGGGCTACGGGGACGGCGGTGCCGTGCGTGGAGGTCATGGGCCCACAGTAGGGGCCCCCTCGGCGGCGGCCGTCAGTGGTGGGTCACCAGGAGCTTCGGAGTCCCCTCGGACTGCTCGGCGGGGTCGGGGCGCCGGATGAGCAGGGAGGTGAGGACGCCGATGCCGAGGAGGACGAGCGCCGCGTACATGGCGTGCCGGTAGCCGGCCTCGGTGGGCCCGCCCGCGTCGCTGCCGGCGGTGATCATGACGGAGGCCAGGGCGATGCCCAGGGAGGCGCCGATGCCGAAGCAGGCTCCGTTGAGGCCGGACAGCGAGCCGGGCTTGTCCTTGGGGGCGGTGGTGACCGCGAGGCCGTTGAGACCGGTGAGCATGAACCCGCCGTAGGTCACACCGAGCGCGGCCAGTGCGGCGATGAGGATCCACTCGTGGTGCAGGAAGACGGTGGCGAAGGCGAAGATCACGAAGTTGGCGAGGGCCCCGGCGACCACCACGGTGCGCCAGCCGATCCGCGGGCCGAGTCGGCCGGTGAGCGGGGCGGACACCACGCCGATGAGCTGGATCGGGGTGAGGAAGAGGACGGCGGCGGTCACCGCGCTCAGTCCGAGGCCCACCCGGGCGTCCTGGGAGAAGAGCGGGATGGTGAGGGCGATCGCGCCGAAGGCGCCGCCGAGGGTGCAGACGGTGGTGAGCAGCAGCGGCCAGGCCCGGCGGGAGGCCAGGACGTCCAGGTCGATGACCGGGTTGGGCGCGCTCTTCTGGGAGACCGTGAAGAAGGCCAGCGCGGCCAGGCCGCCGAGCAGGAAGCCGAGGGTGAGGGGGGACGTCCAGCCCCAGGCCGCGCCCTGGGCGAGACCGACCAGCACACCGGTCAGCCCGAGGGCGAGGGCCGCGATGCCGCGGGAGTCGAAGCGGGCCCCGGCGTCCAGGGTGGGCGGCACGTCCGGGACGTAGCGGCGCACCCCGAGCAGCCCGGCGACGGCGATCAGGGTGGAGCAGACGAAGATACCGCGGAAGCCGATGGTGTCCGCGATCTGGCCGCCGGCGATGGCGTCCACCCCGGCCAGGCCGCCGTTGACGGCGGTGATGACCCCGGCGGCCTTGCCGAACCCCGCCGGGCTGAGCAGTTGGTTGAGGGTGAGGAAGGCGAGGGTGAACATCGCGGCGGAGACGCCCTGGAGGATCCGCCCGGCGATGAAGACCTCGATGCTGGGCGCGAAGACGCAGAGCAGGTTGCCGGCGATCAGGACGACGGCGCAGAGCAGCATCATCGGCTTGCGCCCGCGCTGGTCGCTGAGCCGGGCCAGGGTCACCTGGCCGATGGCGGCCATCAGGAAGAACAGGGTCTGGGAGAGCCCGGCGGCGGCCGTGGTGGTGCCCAGCCGCTCGATGACGTCGGGCAGGGCGGGGCTGAGCATGGTGGCGTTGATCTGGTAGCCGAGCACGGCGAGGACCATCGCCAGCATCATGGGGCCGCGCCCCGCCAGATCGGATCCGGTCCCGGAATCCGCCGCGGAATCCGCCCGGGATTCCGCCGAGGCATCCGACGAAGAATCCGCCGAGGAATCGGCCGGGGAATCCGCCGGAGAGCCCGGACGGTCGGAGGTGGTGGACATGGTCGGCCCCTTTGCCTCGTATGTCATGCCGTCGTGCCGCTGTCAGGTCATGCCGTCGTCGTGCTGTGCTCGTGCCGGCATCGCGCCGTGCAGCATCCGCCAACTTGTCAGACAAGTAGCGAACTCACTCTCATATCTACGCGCGTAAATCGTCAAGACCCCCTGACCGTCGAACCTCCCGCGCGAACCCGTTCGCCCCGTATGGGCCCCATCACCCCTCCCCCTGCCGCCTGAGGAGCGTTGCCCGAGGCGGTCGACCCGGCATACCTTGCCGACGGGCACGGCGGAGGTTGCCGACAGCCGGCCGGGCTTGCCGACAAGCCGGCCGAGGAGGAGCGGGAGTGGTCAGCGTGGAACAGCGGAGACCGGTGGTGGTGCTCTACGAGCGGATCGCGGACGCAATCCACGCCGGCACCTATCCGCCGGGCTCGACCCTGCCCTCGGAACCCAGGCTCGCCGCCGAGCTGGGGGTGAGCCGCCCGGCCCTGCGCGAGGCGCTGCTGCTGCTCCAGGAGGACGGGCTGGTCACCGTGCGCCGGGGCGTGGGGCGGACCGTCAGCGACCGGCCGCCGCGGCGCGGCTTCGAGCACGTCCGGCCGCTGGAGGAGCTGCTCGGTACGGCCGGCCCGGTCCGGGTGCGCGCGCTGCTGCGGACCATCGAGGAGCCGACCGACTTCACCACCCAGCACCTGCTGGCGCCCGCCCGGGCCCGGTTGCGGTTCTGGGAGTCACTGCTGACCGCCGACGGGCACGCGGCGGCGCTCAGCCAGGAGTGGGCCGCCGACGAGGAGGTCCTTGCCACCGCACACCCCGCCTTCGCCGAGGCCCTGCGGAGCGGACCGGCGCCTGGCACGGCCCCGTCGATGCTGGCGGTGCTGGCCGCCGCATCCCGGGGGGTGCAGCTCACCGCGCACAGCGGGATCACCGCCACCCTGGTCGGACAGCGCCGCGGCGAGCAGCTCGGCCGGCCGGCCGACACCCCGGCGGTGCTGGTCACCCAGGTCGTCCGGGTCGGCGGCACGCCCGTCCTGGCCGCCAAGCACATGCTGCCCACCGGGGCCGCCCCGCTTCCGGTGCTCCAGTCGAACTGACCCCGGCCCGCCCCGGCGGCAGCGCGTCCCCCGTACCGGTGTCACCGGGGTCACGGCGCGGGGGCGGTGGTGTGCCGTACACTCCCGCCCCATGCACTTGTCTGACAACCTTGCCCCCGCTTCCGCCCCGGCTCTCGCGGAGTGGGTGCGGCTCGCCCCGAAGGCCGTCCTGCACGACCACCTGGACGGCGGGCTGCGCCCGGCGACCATCATCGAACTGGCCCGCGAGTGCGGTTACCCGGGGCTGCCGACCGAGGACCCGGCGGCCCTCGGCACCTGGTTCCGGGACGCCGCGGACTCCGGCTCGCTGGAGCGCTACCTGGAGACCTTCGCCCACACCTGCGCGGTGATGCAGACCCGTGAGGCGCTGTTCCGGGTCTCCGCCGAGTGCGCCGAGGACCTGGCCGCCGACGGTGTGGTCTACGCGGAGGTGCGCTACGCCCCCGAGCAGCACCTGGAGGCCGGGCTCACCCTCGACGAGGTCGTCGCGGCCGTCAACGAGGGCTTCCGGGAGGGCGAGCGGCGGGCCGGCGGCCGGATCACCGTCGGCACCCTGCTGACCGGTATGCGGCACACCGACCGCTCGCTGGAGATAGCCGAGCTGACCGTGGCGCACCGGCAGCACGGGGTGGCCGGGTTCGACATCGCGGGCGGCGAGATCGGCAACCCGCCGGCCCGCCATCTGCCCGCCTTCCAGCACCTCAAGCGGCACAACTGCCACTTCACCATCCACGCTGGCGAGGCGGTCGGCGCCGAGTCGATCCACGAGGCGGTGCAGGTCTGCGGCGCCGAGCGGATCGGGCACGGGGTGCGGATCACCGACGACATCGCCGAGGACGGCACACTGGGCCACCTCGCCGCGTACGTCCGGGACAACCGCATCGCGCTGGAGGTCTGCCCCACCTCCAACCTGCAGACCGGCGCCGCCAAGGACTACGCCTCGCACCCGATCGACCTGCTGCGCCGGGCCGGCTTCCGGGTCACCCTCAACACCGACAACCGGCTGGTGTCGGGGACGACCATGAGCCGGGAGTTCCAGCACATGGTGGACGCGTTCGGGTACGGGCCGGAGGTCTTCGAGGAGTTCACGGTGGCCGCCCTTGAGGCCGCGTTCCTGCCGCTTCCCGAGCGCCGCCGGCTCATCGACGAGGTGGTCCGCCCGGGCTACGCCGCCCTGCCCGCGTCTCGCTGACGGTCCGGCCGCGACCAGGCTGACGGGCCGACCGGGTGCGCGGCGCGGTAGCCGCGCACCTGGGACCCCGACCCGGGCCCCCTGCCCCGTCCCCAGCCCCGGCCCCGGCCCCGGCCCTGAGGCAAGGGCACGGGGCTCACCGCAGGGCCGGCAGGTCCAGGGTGAGCGTGCGGGCGTCGGCGTCGAGTTCGGCGGGGACGCCCAGCGGCAGGGTGAGGGAGCTGGAGCCGTGCCCGAACCCGAACTCCTCCACGATCGGCACGCCCAGTGGGGCCAGCCGGTCCACCAGGACCTCGCGGACCCGCTCGTACGGTCCGCAGCGCTCCCAGGAACCGAGCACGATCCCGGCAGCGCCGTCGAGTCGGCCGGAGCGCAGCAGCTGGGTGAGCATGCGGTCGATCCGGTACGGCTCCTCCCCCACGTCCTCCAGCACCAGCAGTCCGCCCCGGGCCGACGGGCGGGCGTCCGGGGTGCCGAGGCCGGCCGCGAGCAGGCTGAGGCAGCCGCCGAAGAGCGTGCCGCGGGCCCGGCCGGGCACCATGGCGCGGGCCCCCGGCAGCCCGGTCAGGACCTGGGCGGACTCCGGGGCGAACAGCATGGTGCGCAGCTCCTCCCTGGTCCGCTCGTCCTGGAGGAAGGTGACCGCGCCGGTCATCGGCCCGTGCAGGGTGGCGAGCCCCAGGCGCAGGGCGAAGGCCTCGTGCAGGGCGGTGGCGTCGCTGTAGCCGACGAACAGCTTGGGTCCGGCGGCCCGCAGGGCGTCCCAGTCGAGCAGGTCGACCAGGCGCTGGGCGCCATATCCGCCGCGGGCGCAGAGCACCGCGGCCACCTCCGGGTCGCACCAGGCCTCCGCCAGGTCCCGGGCGCGTGCCTCGTCGGTGCCGGCGAGGTATCCGAGCCGGGGGTGGACGTCCAGGGCGTGCGGCATCACCACCGGGTCCAGGCCCCAGCCGCGCAGGATGTCCACCCCGGCGGTGATCCGCTCCTCGGGGACGGTGCCGCTGGGCGCGACCACCGCGACCCGGTCCCCCGGGCGCAGCCGGCCAGGACGTGTCAACGGCCGCACACCGTCGTCCCGCCGACCGTCCGGATCGTGAAGGCCGTGCGGGCCGTGCGTGCCGTCCGGCCGGCCCGGCGCGGACGTGTCGAAGGTGGCGGTCATATCCGCAGCTCCAGCGGTGGTACGTCAGGTCGATCGATGCCGAACACGCGGGCGTAGAGCGCGAGTTCGGCTTCCAGGGCCCGGACGAGGGTGGCCTCGGCGCGGAAGCCGTGGCCCTCGCCCTCGAAGGGGATGTAGGTGTGCGGCACACCGCGCCCGGCGATCCGGTCCAGGAACCGCCGGCTCTGCGCGGGCGGGCAGATGACATCGTCGAGCCCCTGGAGCAGCAGGAACGGCGCGGTGATCCGCTCGACCTGGTTGATCGGGGAGCGGGCGCGGTAGCGGGCGGGGACCGCGTCGGGCGGGCCGATCAGCGAGTCGAGGTAGTAGGCCTCGAAGTCGTGGGTCTCGTCCGGTCCCCACTGGGTGAGGTCGAGCACCGGGTAGAGGATGGTGCCGCAGGCGTAGGTGGAGGTGGCGGCGAGTGAGGCGGCCGCGGTCCAGCCGCCGGCGCTGCCGCCGCGGATGGCGAGGCGGGCGGGGTCGGCGGTGCCCTCGGCGGCGAGCGCCTCGGCGACGGCGGCGCAGTCCTCCACGTCGACCACGCCCCACTGCCCGCGCAGCCGGTTGCGGTACTCGCGTCCGTAGCCGCTGGAGCCGCCGTAGTTGACCTCGGCGACGCCGATGCCGCGTGAGGTGAAGTAGGCGATCTCCAGGTCGAGGACGAGGGCGGCGTGCCCGGTGGGTCCGCCGTGCGCCCAGATCACATAGGGCGGTAGCTCGTCGTCGGGGGCGATGCGGTCGGGGTTGTGCGGCGGGTAGACATGGGCGTGGATCTCGCGGTTGTCGGGGCGGGTGAAGGTGCGGATCTGCGGCTCGGGGTAGTACGCGGGCTCGACCGGGTCGGTGTGGGCGGAGCCGATGACCCGGGTGCGGCCGGTGCTGGTGTCCAGCTCCACCACCTCGTAGCCGCTGCGCGGACTGGCCGCGACACCCACCACCCGCGAGCCGTCCCCGGCGAGGCCGGGCGCCCACTCGGTCCACGGCCCGGCGGCGTCGACGAGCTCCCCGGTCTCCGGGTCGAGTATGCCGAGGCTGGTGGCGCCCCGGCCGTGGACCACGGCCACGGTGCCGTCCTGGAGCGGTTGGAACCAGCTGAGACCGATCGTCCACAGCGGGCCGCCGAACTCCTCGCCGCGCCCACCGCACAGCGGGGCACCCGCCCCCGGCCGGGGCCCGGCCGCCCCGTCCGTCCCGGTGCCGTCCTCGGCCCCGCCGCCGACCGTCCCGCCACCGACCGCCCTGGGGCCGACCGCCCCGGGGGCGATCCGGTACAGCTCCCACCAGCCGGCGGCGTCCGAGGCGTAGAGCAGGGAGCCGTCGGGGGTCCAGTCCACCTGGCAGACCGACTCCTCGGGGCCTCCGGCGACCGGCCGCACCCCGGCCAGGGCCCCGTCGGCGGTGACCTCGGCGGTCAGCACGGTGGTGCCGTCCCACGGCATACGGGGGTGGTCCCAGACGATCCAGGCGGCGCGGCGGCCGTCCGGGGAGAGCCGGGCCCCGGTGAGGAAGCGGTGCTCGTCGCCGGTGAGCTCGCGGATGGCGGCGCGGTCCTCGGCGGCCGAGCCGTCCAGCGGCACCGCGGCGAGCAGCCGGCGCAGATCGCCGGGATGCTCTCCGGTGAACTCCTCCAGCACGCACCAGACCTCGCCGCGGTCGGCCACGATGACCGGGTCGGCCCAGCGCAGTCCGCCGCCGGTGCCGGAGAGCGGGGTGAGCGGCCGGGGCTCGCCGCTCCCGTCCGGCCGGTGGGCGTAGAGCCGCTGGTCGGGAAAGTGGCAGAAGACGACGAGCGGCCCGGCGCCGTCATGAAGGCCGCCGTCAGCGGCACTGCCGCCACCGGCGCCCCCGACTCTGCCTAGGGCGTCACCGCCGGCGATGCCCGCCCAGGGCCGGCCGCCGTACTCGATGACCCGGCTGCGGACGTTCCACGGGGCGGGCAGCACCACCTCCTCGGTGCCGTCGGCCCGTCGGCGCACCAGGGCGCGCCGGCCGCCCTCGGCGGGGCGCGGCTCGGTCCACCACACTTCCTCGCCCACGACGCCGACGAAATTCGGGCGGCCGTCGTGTGAGGCGGCCAGCCGGGCGTCGATCGGCGACGGCCAGGTGCCGTAGGGCCCGGTGGGTACCATGGGTCGTTTCCCCCTCGTGGTCGATCCGGTGGTCGGGTCGGCCGGTGCCCCCGGGCCGGCCGACGGGTGGTCAGGCGGAGCGCAGATAGCGGTCGAGGACACGCACCCCGAAGTGCAGGGCCTGGACCGGGACGCGCTCGTCCACGCCGTGGAACAGGGCCTGGTAGTCGAAGCCGATGGGCAGCCGCAGCGGGGAGAAGCCGTAGCCGACGATGCCGAGCCGGGCGAACTGCTTGGCGTCGGTGCCTCCCGACATGCAGAACGGCACCACATGCGCGTCCGGGTCGAAGTGCGTCAGCGCCTCCCGGAGCTTGGCGAAGGTCGGTGAGTCGACCGGTGCCTCCAGCGGGATCTCGCGGTGCTGGAACTCCCATTCCACGTCCGGCCCGGTGAGCCGGTCGATGGTGCGGACGAACTCCTCCTCGCCGCCCGGGACCATCCGGCCGTCGATGTGCGCGGTGGCGGTGCCGGGGATGACGTTCACCTTGTAGCCGGCCTGGAGGATGGTCGGGTTGGCGCTGTTGCGGATGACCGGCTCCACCAGCGAGGCGGCCCGCCCCAGCTTGGCGAGCAGTACATCCGCGTCGAAGTCCTCGGCGTCGAGGTCCGGTTCGATGCCGTGCAGCGCGGACAGCTCCATCAGCGCGGCCCGCACCGTCGGGGTGAGCCGCACCGGCCACTCGTACTCCCCGATCCGGGAGACGGCGGCGGCGAGCCTGCTTACCGCGTTCTCCCGGTTGACCTTGGAGCCGTGTCCGGCGCGGCCGTCGGCGGTGAGCTTCAGCCAGGCGGTGCCCCGCTCCCCCGCCCCCACCGGGTAGAGGACCAAGTCGGGGCCGGCGTGGAAGCTGTAGGCGCCGGACTCGCTGATGCCCTCCGTACAGCCCTCGAACAGACCGGCGTGGTGCTTGGCCAGGTATCCGGCGCCGTCGACGGCGCTGTCCTCCTCGTCGGCCGTGTAGGCGAGGACGATGTCGCGGCGCGGCCGGATGCCCTTGCGGGCCCACTCGCGGACCACGGACAGGACCATCGCGTCCATGTTCTTCATGTCGATGGCGCCGCGGCCCCACACCATGCCGTCCCGGACCTCGCCGGAGAACGGGTGCACCGCCCAGTCGGCCGGGTCGGCGGGCACCACGTCCAGATGGCCGTGGACCAGCAGGGCGTCGGCGGAGGGGTCGGTGCCCTCGATCCGGGCCACCACATTGGTGCGTCCGGGGGTGCGCTCCAGCAGCAGCGGTTCGATCCCGGCGTCGGCCAGCCGCTCGGCGACGTACTCGGCGGCCGGGCGCTCCCGGCAGTCCCCGCCGCCGCGGTTGGTGGTGTCGATGCGGATGAGGTCGGAGGTGAAGGCCACCACCTCGTCCAGCGTGAGGTCGTCGGTCTCGTCTGATGTCAGGTCAGCCATACTGCTCCTCCACTGCGGCCGAGACGATCGTGGTCACTGCCTTGAAGGTGCGGATGGTCTCGTACATCGTCGTGCCGTCGTACGAGACCCGCCGCTCCCCACTGGGCGCCACGCCCGGGACGACCGTGGCGGCCGCCGCGAGGTGCTCGGCGTCGAACTCCAGCTCCACGGTGAACGGGCCGCCCCGCACCGGTTCGTACCGTACGGCCAGGGCGGTCGACTCCTTGGCGGCCGCGCGGATGTCGGCGGCCGTCCGGGTGGGTGTGCGGCACACCGCCGCGTACCGCGAGATGTGGTCCTTGACCGCGACCTTGCGCGCCTCAGGGGCGTAGTCCAGGGCGTCCTCGCAGGTCAGGTCGTCCCCGGTGACCAGGATGACGGGGACTCCGTACTCGGCGGCCACCGTCGCGTTGAGCAGGCCC
The DNA here is from genome assembly GCF_040644755.1 of Streptomyces sp. NPDC046887. Lineage (NCBI taxonomy): Bacteria > Bacillati > Actinomycetota > Actinomycetes > Kitasatosporales > Streptomycetaceae > Streptomyces > Streptomyces sp. NPDC046887. The sequence continues at coordinate 59,226 of NZ_JBEYXH010000032.1, read as the reverse complement.
TCGCTCGCCCGCTCGCCGTTCAGCCAGACCCCGGTGATGGAGTTGGCGAGGTAGGTGTGGGCGAGGACGCCCTCGCTGCCGGCGCCGGTGTGGTAACCCACGAAGGCGATGCCGTCCACGTCACCGTGCTGGACGCCCTCGACCATGGACAGCGACTTGTGCCGGCCGGTGATCATCTCCACCCGCTCGTCGAGCTGCTCCAGGAGCAGGTTGCGCATGGTCCAGTGGGCCTCGTTGACCAGCACGGCATCGGCGCCGCCGTCGAAGAACCCGAGTGCCGCCGCCTGTACGTCGGAGGTGAACAGGGACCGGCACCGCTCCCACTGGGGCGTACCGGGCAGCACGTCGGCCGGCCAGGTCACGCCGGTGGCGCCCTCCATGTCGGCACTGATGAGGATCTTCATAGCCCCGACCGTACGCGCTCCCGACCCGGCTGCCCAGGCCTGTGGATAACCCCCGGCGCGGCGCGATCCCGCTCACCCGAGCCACCACCCCGACCACCCTCCACCCCCACCCGCCAGCCCCTGAATCCACCCTCCCCTGAATTCAGGATCCGCTGTACAGCGCGCGCTGCGGATCATCGCCGTGTCCTTCTACGCCCTCGCCGCGTATGTCACCGCCGACGCCGTCCGCGCGCTCAGCGGCACCGGGGAGGCCGAGCGGTCGATCCCCGGCATCGCGCTCGCCGCCCTGTCGCCGGCGGTCATGCCGTTCCTGTCCGCCGCCCTGGGCTGGTCCTGGGCCGACCCCCTCGCCGCCCTGGTCATCGCCGCCATCGCCGTCAAGGAGGGGCGCGACGCCTGGCAGGGCAAGGGCTGCTGCGCGCCCCCGCCCGCGGCGGACACAAAGCCGAGGACGGCCGACGGCGGCTGCCACACCGGCTGCCACTGCTGCGGCTGACCGCTCGGCGCGGCCGCGCGCACCGGGCGCGCACCGGCCGGTCGGTGGCCCCTGCCGACGGCCCTCCAGCCACCGGCCGGGGCGGCCATCGCCAGGCGACTCGGCAACCAGGCGACCGCCGCCGACCGACCGCTACGTGGCGACCTCGGCGGCCAGCTTGTCCAGCAGCTGGTCGTAGATGCGGCCCAGACCCTTGGGCGCGAAGGTCTTCTCGAAGAAGCCGCCGATACCGCCGGCACCCTGCCAGACGGTCGTCACGACGACCCTGGCCCGCCCCTCACCGGCCGGGGTGACGGTCCAGGTGGTGACCATGGAGGAGTTGCGGTCCTTCTCCACGAGCTGCCCCTCGGTCGGCTCGCTCACCTCCAGCAGGCAGTCGCGGACGCGCTTGCTGGTGGCCTGGAGCTTCCAGTGGACCAGGGTGCCCGCACCCTCGCCGCCCTCGCGCACCTCGTACTCGCTGAAGTGCTCCGGCAGGAGCTTCGGACGGGTCTGCCGGTAGTCGGCCAGGGCGCCGAACACCGCCTCCGCATCCGCCTCGATGACCCGTTCCGTCGTGGCCTCGACCTGCGCCATACCTCGTCCTCCAGCGCTCGTACCTCAGGGGAGGCCAGCCAACCACCCGGCACGGCCGCCACCCAAATCCAGCAGCCCTCCCGCCCCTCCCCCGCCCTCCTCCCTCCTCCCTCCTCCCTCCTCCCTCCTCCCTCCTCCCTCCGGCGATCATGGGAACACTTGTTCTATCGTGGTGAGCGGTACTACCGAGGAGGCGCCATGCGCTGGGACAACCTGAGCGACCACCCCGCCGCGGCCACCGCCGACCCGGCCCTGTTCGGTGCGGACGCGGTCGTGACGAGGACCTTCGACACGCCCGAGTTCCGCGGCATCACCTTCCACGAGGTACGGGCCCGTTCGATCGTGAACCGGGTGCCCGGCGCCTCCCGGATGCCGTTCGAATGGACGGTCAACCCCTATCGGGGCTGCAGCCACGCCTGCGTGTACTGCTTCGCCCGCAAGACGCACAGCTATCTGGACCTGGACACCGGGCTGGGCTTCGACTCGCAGATCGTGGTCAAGGTCAACGCGCCGGAGCTGGTGCGCCGCCGGCTGGCCTCGCCGAGCTGGCATGGCGCCCATATCGCCATGGGCACCAACGTCGACTGCTACCAGCGCGCGGAGGGCCGCTACCGGCTGATGCCGGGGATCATCTCGGCGCTGCGCGACCACGCCAACCCGTTCTCGATCCTCACCAAGGGGACGCTGATCCTGCGGGACCTGCCGCTGCTGGTGGAGGCCGCCGAGGTGACGGAGGTCGGCATCTCGGTCTCGGTCGGCTTCACCGACCACGAGCTGTGGCGCACCGTGGAGCCCGGCACTCCGGCGCCGGAACGGCGGCTGGACGTGGTGCGGCGGCTGGCCGAGCGCGGCATCGGCTGCTCGGTGCTGATGGCCCCGGTGATCCCGTTCCTCGGCGACCACCCGGACCAGCTCCGCGCCACCGTACGCGCCATCGCGGACGCCGGAGCGGTCTCGGTCACCCCGCTCGTTCTGCATCTGCGCCCCGGCGCACGTGAGTGGTTCACCACCTGGCTGCACCGCCACCACCCGCAGCTGGTGGGGCGGTACGAACGGATGTACGCGGGCGGTTCCTACGCGCCCACCTGGTATCAGCGCCGGATCACCCGTCAGGTGCACGAGCTGGCGGACGAGTTCGGGATCGGGCCCGCCCGGCGCGGCGCGGCACGCCGTATCGCCCCGCCCCCACCGGAACGAGAGGAGCCGGCACCCACCCAGCTCACCCTGATGTGATCAACCGCCACCCCGATATGAACTGATGTGGCGGGCCCGCCCCAGCGGGCCAGTCCCCCGACCGGCTCACACCTGATCGGGGGACGTCGTATCGGAACCTGCCCCTCCGCATCGGAATGCGGGGACGATCCGGCAGGAGCCGGACGGGCGGCGCTCACTCGGGCGCCCCCGCCCCCTCCTCCGTTTCCCTCCTCATCTCCCCCGTTCCCTTTCCGATGCAGCTCGGAGGCCAGGCCAGATGCAACAACGCGTAGGGGTGCTGATCGCGGCGGGCGCCATGGTGGCCGGGGCGGTGACGGCCGCCCCCGCGTCCGCCGCCCGCCCGGCCACCGCCCCGCCGGAACCCGGAACTCCGGCCACCGCCCCGCCCGAGCCCGGAACTCCGGCCACCGCGCCGCCGGCGTGGAAGGCGTGCGCGACCACGTCGTACCCCCGGCTCCAGTGCGCGGAGCTCTCGGTTCCGCTGGACCATGACGATCCGCTGGGCGAGCGGATCACCCTCGCCCTCTCCCGTGTCCCGCACACCGCCAAGACCTTCCAGGGACCGCTGCTGGTGAACCCGGGCGGGCCCGGGGCCGGCGGCAGGACGATGGCCGGTTTCATCGCCGCCTCGCTGCCCTCGAAGACCGCCGCGCAGTACGACATCGTCGGCTTCGACCCGCGCGGTGTGGGCGCCAGCAAGCCCGCCCTCAACTGCAAGCCCGGCTACTTCACCCCGGTGCGCCCGGACTCGGTGCCCCGGGACACCCGCGACGAGCGGGTCAACCTGGCGCGGGCCGCCTCGTTCGCGCGGGCCTGCGGCGAGAAGTACGGACGGCTGCTGCCGCACATCAGCACCACCGCGGCGGCCCGCGACCTGGACGCCATCCGGCAGGCGCTGGGCGCGCGGCAGATCAGCTACCTCGGCTACTCCTACGGCACCTATCTGGGGGCGGTCTACGCGCGGCTGTTCCCGGACCGGGTGCGCCGGGCCGTGCTGGACTCGGTGGTCGATCCGCGCGGCGTCTGGTACGAGGCGAACCTCGCCCAGGACACCGCCTTCGACGCCCGGCACAAGGCGTTCGCCGCCTGGGTGGCGCGCCATGACCGGGCGTACAAGCTGGGCACGGACCCGGCGGAGGTGGAGCGGCGCTGGTACGCGATGCGCGAGGCCCTGAAGCGCCGGCCCGCCGGTCATACGGTCGGACCGGCCGAGCTGGAGGACACCTTCCTGCCGGGCGGCTACTACAACGGCTACTGGCCGATGCTGGCCGAGGCGTTCTCGGCGTACGCCAACGAGCGCGACCCCGCGCCGCTGGTCGCCGCCTACAAGGCACTGGCCACGCGCGACGCGTCCGACGAGAACGGCTACTCGATCTACGCGGCGGTGCAGTGCCGGGACGCCCGTTGGCCCAAGGACTGGGGCACCTGGTACCAGGACAACTGGCGTACGCACGCCAAGGCACCCTTCTCCACCTGGAACAACGCCTGGTACAACGCACCCTGCGCGTTCTGGCCGGTGGAGGCGGCATCCCGGATCGAGGTGACCAACGACGCGCTGCCCCCGATTCTGCTGTTCCAGGCGACCGAGGACGCGGCGACCCCGTTCGAAGGGGCGGTGACGGCCCGGCGGGAGCTGCGCGGTTCCCGGCTGGTGGTCGAGGAGGGCGGCGGCAACCACGGGGTCACCCTCGCGGGCAACGCCTGCATGGACGGCCATCTGGCGCGCTATCTGGACACCGGTGAGCTGCCGAAGGACGGTGGCGGCCAAGGGCAGCCGGACGCCGTCTGCGCGGCGGGCGCGGAACCCGAGCCGGTCGGTACGGCGGCCCGCGGCAGTCGTGCCGGGGCGGCGGCCGCGACCGTGCCCGCCACCGGTGGCGCGGCACTGCACGGGCTGCTCGGCCACCGAGGCTGACACCGCCCGCCACGCCGGTCGGCTGACGCCCCTGGGGCGGGACTGTCAGTGGCATGGGTGAGGATGGTCCGCATGACGAATCACCTCACCCATGTGCCCGCCCCCGAGGGCATCGCTCCCGCGCCCGGCTACAGCCATGTGGTGTGGGGCAGCGGCCGGTTCATCGCGATATCCGGCCAGTGCGCGCTGGACGAGCGGGGCGGGGTCGTGGGCGAGGGGGACGCGGCGGCCCAGGCCCGCCGGGTGTTCGAGAACCTGCGGCGCTGCCTGGCCGCCGCGGGAGCCGGCTTCGACGATGTGCTGAAGCTCACCTACTTCGTCACCGACGTCGCCCATCTGCCGGCGGTGCGCGCCGCGAGGGACGAGGTGATCGACACCCGCCGCCCGCCGGCCAGCTCCGCCGTACAGGTCTCCGCGCTCTTCCGGCCGGAGCTGCTGGTCGAGATCGAGGCCTACGCGGTGCTCCCGGAAGGCCCCCGGCGGTGAGCGGCCCGCCGGACTCACGGCTACGGGTCCGGCCCATGCTGGCCGCCGACTGCGCGGCCGTCGCCCGCATCCGCACCGCGGGCTGGCGGTTCGCCTACGACGGCCTGGTGCCGCGCCCCCAGCTGGACGCCCTCAGCGAGGAGGCCACCGCCCAGCGCCTGCGCGAACAACTCGCCACGGCGCTCCCCTCCTACTCGTCCTCCTCACCGTGGCGAACTCTCGCCAACCCGGAACTCCAGCACCCCGCCGACTCGTTGCCCAAAAAGGAAGAAGGGCGGCGCACGGGCCCGCACCACCTGGTGGCCGAACAGGCCGGCGAGACGGTCGGTTGGGCCTGCCTAGGCCCCTACCGCCACCCCGACACTCCCGCCCCCGCGACCCCCGCGGCTGGCGGCGGCGGTGGAGCGAGCGGTCCCGGGGGCGGGCAGGCGGACCCGCGGGACCTCCACGGCGGGCCCGGCGACGGCGAGGTGTACGCGCTGTACGCGGACCCCGAGCGGCTCGGCACCGGCATCGGGCGGGCGCTGATGGACGAGGTCGTCGCGCTGACGTCGGCCGCCGGCCACCCGGCACTGCGGCTGTGGGTGCTGGCCGGCAACACGCTGGGGCGGCGCTTCTACGAGAAGGCCGGCTTCGCCCCGGACGGCGCCGAGGAGCCCTGGCACGTCGGCGGCGCCACCCTCACCGAGCTGCGGTACGCCCGTCGACTTTCCCGCCCCTGACGATCGCGGCGGCCAGCGACCGGGGCTCAGTCGCGGGAGGCGAGGGTGCGCCAGCCGACTTCGAGTAGGTCGAAGGCGCACCTGACGGCCTGACGGGGGTCGTCGTGCCCGCGGGCCACTCGGGGGGCTCCGAGCGCGAAGTGGGCCAGGGCGGTGCAGGCGGGGTCGTTCTCGGGCAGGCCGCTCTCCTCCGCGATGGCCCGGGCCAGGGCGTCGGTGTGGCGCAACCACATGGCCTGGAGGTAGTCGCGCAGGGCCGGGGTGCTGTTGACCAGGCCGAAGAGCGCGGTGTAGCGGGCATCACCGTCCACGGCCGCCATGCGATAGCGCAGGGCGTGCTCGCACAGGGCCCCGGGGATGGACTGGCCTTCGGAGCGTTCACGCACGGCGGCCAGCAGGCGGGCCTCCTGGTCGGCGTCCTCGTCGAAGACGAGGGCCTCCTTGACCGGGAAGTGCTTGAAGAGCGTCGTGGTGGACACGTCGGCGGCGTCCGCGATCTCGCGGATGCCCACGTCGTCGTACCCACGTTCCAGGAACAGGCGCAGGGCGGTGTCGGCGATGGCCTGCCGGGTGGCGGCCTTCTTACGCTCTCGGCGCCCCATCGGCACAGGTGCGGCGCCAGTCTCAGTGTCGGGGTCGATGTCACTCATGCCGTGGAGTCTAACTTTCGGTTGCCCAACTTCAAAAGTGCATCCGTTGCACTAGTTGAGTCGGTGTGCTTTTCTGAAGAAGTGTCCGCCAGGCAGCGCACCGGCACAGCAACGCCGTGCCGTTCACGAACGGAGCACCACCATGAACACCACACCCATCCCCCGTATCTCGATCATCGGCGCCGGCCCCGGCGGGTTGACCTGTGCCCGCATCCTGCAGAAGCACGGCGTTGACGTCACCGTCTACGACCGCGACCCGGACGCCGACGCCCGCGATCAGGGCGGCAGTCTCGACCTGCACGCCGACGAAGGTCAGTTGGCACTGCGTGAAGCGGGCCAGATCGAGCAGTTCTGGAAGCTGGCGCGCCCGGAGGGACAGCAGATGCGCCGCTGGGACACCACCGGCAAGGTCCTGCTCGATCAGGTGCCGGACGAGGACGACCGCTACAAGCCGGAGATCGACCGCGGCCAACTGCGTGAACTGCTCCTCGACTCCCTCGCACCGGGCACGGTGCGTTGGGGCCACACCCTCGCCTCGGTAGCCGGCCCCGCCGAGGGGCCGCGGATGCTGCACTTCACCGACGGAACGAGTGTCGAGACCGATCTGGTCATCGGAGCGGACGGCGCTTTCTCGCGGGTCCGCCCGGCCGTCTCGGCAGCTGTCCCGTACTACTCCGGAATCACCTTCACCGAGGCGCGGTTCGACGACGTCGAAAACCGCCACGCCGATCTTTCGGCGCTGGTCGGCAATGGCAGTGGGACCGCGGCCGACGGCGAGCGCGCGCTGTTCGCCCAGCGCAACAGCGGTGGGCACATCCGGGTCTACATCATCCGGCGCGCGCCCGCCGACTGGATCACCGCAGCCGGTCTGACCGCCGAGGACACCGCCGGCATCCGCGCACATCTGCTGGACGAGTTCGCCGGATGGGCACCGAGCACGCGGCGAATGATCAGCGACAACGACGGCCCCTACGCCGACCGGCCGCTGTTCGTCCTCCCGGCGCCGCACGCCTGGGACCATGTGCCCACCGTGACCCTGCTCGGCGACGCCGCGCACCTCATGCCGCCGATCGGCGTCGGCGTCAACCTGGCCATGCTCGACGCTCACGACCTGGCTCTCGCCCTGGCCACCCACTCCACCGTCGACGAGGCCGTCCGTGCCTACGAGAAGACCATGCTGCCGCGATCCGGCGACCTGGCCGGGGCGCTCGTCGGCGGCGCCGGACTCCTCCTGGAGGCGGACCAGCAGCCCGACAGCCAGGATGAGTTCCGCGCCCTGCGGCAGAAGCTCAAGGGGTAGCGGGGTGAAGGGGAGAAGGGAGTTGACGGGGCGTGGGACCTCACCTTCACCTGCCAGCTGTGGGGGTCTCAGCTCTCCTGCGGGGCGCGGAGGCGGGCCAGGGCGGTGAGGGCGGGGGTGGCGAGGCGGGGGTGGGCGGCGGCGGCTTGGAGGACGGGGAGGGCGCGGGGGTCGCCGAGGGCGCCGAGGCCGTCGGCGCAGGCGGCGCCGACCCGCCAGTACGGGTCGCCGGGGGCGAGTCGGCGTTGGAGGACGGTGATGAGCGCGGGGACGGACTCGGGGGCACGCAGTTCGGCGAGGAGCCGTACGGGGAGCAGGGCGTAGGCGACCCGGAGTTCGTTGGTGGCGAGGGCGGCCGCCGCGCGGGCGGTGCGGGGGTCGCCGAGGCGGGCGAGGGCGTAGGCGGCGGAGACGCAGCGGTCGGGGTCGCGGTGGTTGAGGAGGAGGACCAGGGCCTCGAAGGCGCGCCGGTCGCCGGCCAGGCCGAGGCGGAAGGCGGCGGTCTCGCGGGCCCAGAGCGGTTGGCCGGGCCGGGTGAGGACGGCGGCGAGTTCGTCGGTGGAGACGGCGGGCCCGGTCAGGTGCGCGAAGGCGGCGGGGTCGTCGGCGGCCTCCTCGCGCAGCCGGTACACCAGGGAGCGGAACTCCTCGTCGCGGAGGGAGTCGTGGGGGATGGAGTCCTCGGCGTCCCGGGGGGAGTCTTCGGCGGCGTCCATGGGGGCCAGTATCCAGCGCGAGGGCGACCCAGATCACAGGATCCGGATAGTTCCCAGGGCTGGCGCGCTCGTTACTCGCTGGTTAAGCTCAAGTGAGCGGGTCACACCCGCATCCGTCGTGGCGGCCTGGTGACGCAGCCGCCGCGACCGCCAGTCGGTTCGGCCTCTTTGTACGGCGTTGGCCCCGGGACAGGGCCCGCCGCTTCTCCTCCCGCGATCGTGTGCGGCCGTGCGGCCGGCCCCTCGGCCCCCGCCCGGACCCTCCCGCGTACGTCGCGGTTCCACCCGCCGCCTGCCCGGGCGCACCCCGGCTCGACCACCGCTCCCGGGCACGCCCCGACAGCGGGCCATGGGCGTGCGGGCGGCGTGCGCGTCGTGATGCAGCGGACGAGTCGCCGACCGGCCCGGGGTTCGGGACGATCACCGGCCGGACGGTTCCGTTGCGGCGCGCACGCCCACGCCCGTCCGAAGAAGAGCCAGCAGAGCCAGAAGAGCGCAGAGCTTCGCGCGCCCCGCATTCCCTCGTGCCGCGGGCGCGCCCCTCCTCAGTCGTCACTCATCCCTGGAGTCCCCTGATGGACACCCCTCTCTCCACCATCGCCGTCGTCGGTCTCGGCACCATGGGCGCCGGTATCGCCGAGGTCCTGGCCCGTGCGGGCCGCGAGGTCGTCGGCATCGACATCAGTGAGGCCGCCACCCGCCGTGCGGTGGACGCGCTGGCCGCCTCCACCGCCCGCTCGGTGGCCCGTGAGCGGCTCACCGAGGAGCAGCGGCGCGAGGTGCTCGCCCGCTTCCGTACCTTCACCGAACTCCGGGCGGCCGCCGACGCGGACCTGGTCATCGAGGTGGTGCCGGAGTCGTACGAGGTCAAGCAGGAGGTGTTCCGGGCGCTGGACGGCATCGTCCGGCCGGACGCCATCGTCGCCACCGGGACCAACGCGCTGTCGGTGACCCGGCTGGCGGCGGAGTCTGCCCGGCCCGAGCGGGTGCTCGGGATGCACTTCTTCAACCCGGCGCCGGCGATGAAGCTGGTGGAGGTGGTGTCCTCGGTGCTCACCTCGCCGGCGGCGGTGGCCGCGGTCACCGACCTGGCCCTCGCGCTGGGCAAGGAGCCGGTGGCGGTCGGGGACCGGCCGGGGTTCGTGGCCGATGGGCTGCTGTTCGGCTATCTGAACCAGGCGGCCGCGATGTACGAGTCGAAGTACGCCTCCCGGGAGGACATCGACGCGGCGATGCGGCTGGGCTGCGGGCTGCCGATGGGGCCGCTGGCGCTGCTGGACCTGATCGGGGTGGACACCGCCCGTACCGTGCTGGACGCGATGTACGCCGAGTCCCGGGACCGGCTGCACGCTCCGGCGCCGATCCTGCGCCAGCTGAGCGAGGCCGGGCTGACCGGACGCAAGTCCGGGCGCGGTTTCTACACATACGAGAGCCCCGGCAGTTCGGTGGTGGTGCGGGATGCCGCGACCCCGCTGGAGGGCGGGTCCGTGGCGGCTCCGGCGCGCGAGGTGCGCTCGGTGGGGGTCGCCGGTTCGGGGACCATGGCGAGCGGGATCGCGGAGGTGTTCGCCAAGGCCGGGTACGCGGTGGTGCTGGCGGCCCGTTCGCCGGAGAAGGCGGAGGCGGCGAAGGGGCGGATCGCCGGTTCGCTGGCCCGGTCGGTGGCCAAGGGGCGGCTGTCGGCCGAGGACGCGGAGGCGGTGCTGGCGCGGATCTCCCCGGCCGGTTCGCTGGACGCGTTCGCCGAGGTGGACTTGGCGGTGGAGGCGGTCGCGGAGGATCTGGCGGTCAAGCGGGAGCTGTTCGCGACCCTGGACAAGGTGTGCAAGCCGGGTGCGGTGCTGGCCACCACGACCTCCTCGCTGCCGGTGGTGGCCTGCGCCCGGGCGACCTCCCGCCCGCAGGATGTGATCGGGATGCACTTCTTCAACCCGGCGCCGGCGATGAAGCTGGTCGAGGTGGTGCGGACGGTGCTGACCGCCGACGAGGTGCACGCCACCGTCCGCGAGGTCACCGCCAGGATCCGCAAGCACCCGGTGGACTGCGGTGACCGGGCCGGGTTCATCGTGAACGCGCTGCTCTTCCCGTACCTCAACAACGCGATCAAGATGGTGGAGGAGCACTACGCCTCGCTGGACGACATCGACGCGGCGATGAAGCTGGGCGGCGGCTATCCGATGGGTCCGTTCGAGCTGCTGGACGTGGTGGGGCTGGATGTCTCGCTCGCCATCGAGCGGGTGCTGCACCGGGAGTTCCGGGACCCGGGGCTGGCCCCGGCGCCGCTGCTGGAGCACCTGGTGGCGGCCGGTTGCCTGGGCCGCAAGACCGGGCGCGGCTTCCGCGAATATGCCCGGCGCTGACGGGACTGTGCCCGGCCAGGAGCCGTACGGGGAGTGGGGAGGGCTGCTCGGGCCCTCCCCGCACCCTTCCCGGGGGACCGCCGAGGACCCCGCCGGCCGTGGACCTCGGGCGCGCTCCCCCGCCCGTATGCAGTACGTTCAGGGCATGTCCCAGCCCGCCAGGTCACCCCGTGCCACCTCCTCGCAGCCCTCGCGGGCGGCCTCCCGGACCGAGCCGCCGGAGAGTCCCGCCGGTGGGCGGGCCGCCGCGCAGCGGCTGAAGATGCGGCGTGAGCTGGCGACCGCGGCGATGGAGCTGTTCGCCACCAAGGGGTACGAGGCGACGACCGTCGACGAGATCGCGGCGGCGGCCGGGGTGGCCCGGCGCACCTTCTTCCGCCACTTCCGCTCCAAGGAGGAGGCGATCTTCCCGGACCATGACGACACCCTGGTCCGCGCGGAGGCGGTGCTGAACGCGGCACCGGCGCACGAGCACCCGCTGGACACGGTGTGCCGGGGGATCAAGGAGGTCATGAAGATGTACGCGGCCTCCCCGGCGGTGTCGGTGGAGCGCTACCGGCTGACCCGTGAGGTGCCGACGCTGCGGGAGCGGGAGATCGCCTCGGTGGCCCGCTACGAGCGGCTGTTCACGCGCTATCTGCTGGGCCACTTCGACGAGCGCGACCACCATGACGGCAATGACGACCCGCTGCTGGCGGAGGTCGCGGCCTCGGCGGTGGTGACCGCGCACAACCATGTGCTGCGGCGCTGGCTGCGGGCGGGTGGGCAGGGCGATGTGGAGGCCCAGCTGGACCACGCTTTCGCGATCGTCCGGGACACCTTCGGTACGGGGATAGGCGCGGGGCGGTCGGGGTCGGTGCCGTCCACCGCCGCGGCCACCCCGGCCGAGCCCGCCGCCGCGGCGACGGCGGCCGGGGACGTGCTGGTGGCGGTGGCCCGTACCGACGCGCCGCTCCAGGAGATCATGGGCGCGATCGAGCGGACGTTGAAGAACCGGTAGGACGCGGGGCTCAGAAGGGGTCGGCCCAGGGCCGTTCCCGGCGCTCCTCGTAAAGCGCGCGCAGCCAGGGCCGGCGGACTTCCGGCAGCCGGGCCAGGGTGCGGAAGAAGACGTCCCCGGCCGGCCGGAACCGGCACCAGGGCCGTAGCGGCAGCGGGTCGTCGCGTTCGACGCCCTCGGGCAGCCCGCCGGTGGCGGGGAGCCGCACGCGCTCCGGTGCGCGGGCCAGCCAGGTCCACACCCCGGCGTCCAGGGGTACGGGGATGGTGCCGCCGGGCGGTTGCCACACCTCGCCGGTCTCCGGGTGGCGGGGCACCAGGGCGAAGTCGGGCCGGGCGCGGGTGGCGGGCAGCCCGGGGCCGGCCAGGGCGATGGTCCGGGCGCCCGGGCCGGGCGGCAGCAGCGTGTCGAGCGCACGCCGGAAGACGGGGGCGAGCGGGCCGTCCGGGACGGCGAGCGGGGTGCCGTCGGAGGCCGCGAGCAGCCGGGCGAGGGCGGCGCCGACGGTCGCCTCCCAGCGGGGGTTCCAGCCGCCGGACGGGTCGATGGGCGCGCTGCCCTCCCCTGACACGACCTCGTCCCAGCCGGCGGCGGGCGCCTCGGGCTCGCCGTGGATCCGGCGCACCGCCGGCGCCTCCAGCCACACCACCTGCCAGAGCGTGCAGTCGTCGATCCGGGTGGCCACCGGCCGGCCGCAGCGCAGACAGGCCAGGTTGGGGCCGTCGCTCCCGTCCAGCCCGCAGCAGTTGCCGCCGCAGCGGTCGGGGATCACGGCGGTGTTCCGGAGGTCGCCGGGGGCGGTGGCCACCGCGCCGGGCGCCCCGAAGGATAGGGCGTGCACCGGCGCGTGGACGCCCTGGGCCTCGGCCTCCTCGGGGGAGACCTCGTGCCACCGGCGCCATGGCGGTCCGGAGGGGGCCGGGTCGACGGCGTAGGTCCCCGGTTCCATCAGGACGGGCACGGTGACGTGGTAGCCGTGCGTCTGGTGGGCGCTGTCCGGCAGTGCCACCCGGGACAGCGGTGCGGTCAGCTCCGCACCGCATCCCGTACATCCGAAAATCGTCAACCGGACCTCTTCCCGCTCTGCCGCCGACGGGGATCTTCTCCCCCGCCAACCACTTCTGACCAGCGGTTTTTCCGGGAGGTCAGAGCCATTCGATCGATCATCGCTCATCTGTGACATCCAGATGACAACTGAGAGAAATTCCTGGCACTCAGTGTCTTGCCGACTGGCACGCGGTGTCATACGTTGAAGTTGTCCGGGCGGCCGGCGTGCCGAGGTCCCCTCGCACGCCGGCTGTCCCCGCAAGCCACCCGGCTCGCGCGCCCGGACGCCTGCGTCACAGGCACCTTTCGCGCACCACCCCGCGCTGCCGAGCACCACCCGGCCGAACCGACGGCACCCCTCCGCACCACATCCGCAGCAGCAGCACCACCGACGTTCCCCCTCAGCGTCCCTGACGCCTCCTCCGCACCAGGCCCGAGCTCCCTCGCCGGGCCGGAGGAGACACACCCGCCGGAGGCAACACCGTGAAGGACATCCTGGACGCGATCCAGTCGCCGGAGACCACCTCCGCCGACTTCGCCGCTCTCCCGCTGCCCGAGTCGTACCGCGCGGTCACCGTCCACAAGGACGAGACCGAGATGTTCGAAGGGCTCGCCACCCGCGACAAGGACCCGCGCAAGTCGCTGCACCTGGACGACGTGCCGCTGCCCGAACTGGGCCCGGGCGAGGCGCTGGTGGCCGTGATGGCCAGCTCCGTCAACTACAACTCGGTGTGGACCTCGATCTTCGAGCCGCTGTCCACCTTCGGCTTCCTGGAGCGCTACGGGCGCGTCTCGGAGCTGACCAAGCGGCACGACCTGCCGTACCACATCATCGGCTCCGACCTGGCGGGCGTGGTGCTGCGCACCGGCCCCGGGGTCAACGCCTGGCACCCCGGCGACGAGGTCGTGGCGCACTGCCTGAGCGTGGAGCTGGAGTCCTCGGACGGCCACAACGACACCATGCTCGACCCGGAGCAGCGGATCTGGGGCTTCGAGACCAACTTCGGCGGGCTCGCCGAGATCGCCCTGGTCAAGTCCAACCAGCTGATGCCCAAGCCGGACCACCTGAGCTGGGAGGAGGCCGCCTCGCCGGGCCTGGTGAACTCCACCGCGTACCGCCAGCTGGTCTCCCGCAACGGGGCCGGGATGAAGCAGGGCGACAACGTGCTGATCTGGGGCGCGAGCGGCGGGCTCGGCTCGTACGCCACCCAGTTCGCGCTGGCCGGCGGTGCCACCCCGATCTGTGTGGTCTCCTCCCCGGAGAAGGCGGACATCTGCCGGGCCATGGGCGCCGAGGCGGTCATCGACCGCAACGCCGAGGGCTACAAGTTCTGGAAGGACGAGGAGAACCAGGACCCCAAGGAATGGAAGCGCTTCGGCAAGCGCATCCGCGAGCTCACCGGCGGCGAGGACATCGACATCGTCTTCGAGCACCCGGGCCGGGAGACCTTCGGCGCCAGTGTGTATGTGACCAGGAAGGGCGGCACGATCACCACCTGCGCCTCGACCTCCGGCTATATGCACCAGTACGACAACCGCTATCTGTGGATGTCGCTGAAGCGGATCATCGGCTCGCACTTCGCCAACTACCGCGAGGCATGGGAGGCCAACCGCCTGATCGCCAAGGGCAAGATCCACCCCACGCTGTCCAAGGTGTACGCCCTGGAGGACACCGGCCAGGCGGCCCACGACGTCCACCGCAACGCCCACCAGGGCAAGGTCGGGGTGCTCTGCCTCGCCCCGGAGGAGGGGCTGGGCGTCCGCGACGCCGAGAAGCGCGCCCAGCACATCGACGCGATCAATCGCTTCCGGAACGTGTGACCCTCCGGTAGGCACCGAGTCTCTGAGAGGTCTGAATGACCGAGCGCCAGAAGGACCGGCCGTGGCTCATGCGGACGTACGCCGGCCACTCCACGGCCGAGGCGTCCAACGAGCTGTACCGGCGCAACCTCGCCAAGGGCCAGACCGGTCTGTCCGTCGCCTTCGACCTGCCCACGCAGACGGGGTACGACCCGGACCACATCCTGGCCCGCGGCGAGGTCGGCCGGGTCGGGGTGCCCGTCTCGCACCTGGGTGACATGCGGCGGCTGTTCCAGGAGATCCCGCTGGAGCAGATGAACACCTCGATGACCATCAACGCCACCGCCATGTGGCTGCTGGCGCTCTACCAGGTGGTCGCCGAGGAGCAGGGCGTGGACATCGCCAGGCTCCAGGGGACGACTCAGAACGACATCGTCAAGGAGTACCTGTCGCGCGGGACGCATGTCTTCCCGCCCGGGCCGTCGCTGCGGCTGACCACGGACATGATCACGTACACGGTCAACCGCATCCCCAAGTGGAACCCGATCAACATCTGCTCGTACCACCTCCAGGAGGCCGGGGCGACGCCGGTCCAGGAGATCTCCTACGCGATGTCCACCGCGATCGCCGTGCTGGACGCGGTCTTCGCCTCCGGGCAGGTACCCGAGGAGAAGAAGGGCGATGTGGTGGCCCGGATCTCGTTCTTCGTGAACGCGGGCGTCCGCTTCGTCGAGGAGATGTGCAAGATGCGTGCCTTCGGGCGCATCTGGGACCGCATCACCCGGGAGCGGTACGGCATCGAGAACCCCAAACACCGCCGGTTCCGCTACGGGGTGCAGGTCAACTCCCTCGGGCTGACCGAGGCGCAGCCGGAGAACAACGTCCAGCGGATCGTGCTGGAGATGCTGGCGGTCACCCTGTCCAAGGACGCCCGGGCGCGGGCGGTGCAGCTGCCGGCCTGGAACGAGGCGCTGGGGCTGCCCCGGCCCTGGGACCAGCAGTGGTCACTGCGGATCCAGCAGGTGCTGGCGCATGAGAGCGATCTGCTGGAGTACGAGGACATCTTCGCCGGCTCGCATGTCATCGAGGCCAAGGTGGACGCCCTGGTCGAGGAGTGCCTGGCGGAGATCGACCGGATCCAGCAGATGGGCGGCGCGATGGCCGCGGTGGAGTCCGGCTATCTGAAGTCGCAGCTGGTCTCCTCGCACGCCGAGCGGCGGGCCCGGATCGAGGCCGGCGACGAGAAGATCGTCGGCGTCAACATCTTCGAGACCACCGAGCCCAACCCGCTCACCGCCGATCTGGACACCGCCATCATGACGGTGGACCCGGCCAACGAGGCGCGGGTGGTGGCCGCCCTGCACGAGTGGCGGGACAACCGCGACGAGCCGCGCGCCCAGGAGTCGCTGGCCGCGCTGAAGGCCACCGCGGCCGGGGACGGCAACCTGTTCGCGGCCACCCTGGAGTGCGCCCGCGCGGGTGTCACCACCGGCGAGTGGGCGTGGGCGCTGCGGGACGTGTTCGGCGAGTTCCGGGCGCCGACCGGGGTGTCCTCGGCCCCGGTGGCGGTCGCCGCCGAGCGGGGCAGCCTGCTGGCCGCCGTACGGGAGAAGGTGTCCCGGACGGCGGACGAGCTGGGCTCGGGCAGGCTGCGGCTGCTGGTGGGCAAGCCGGGCCTGGACGGGCACTCCAACGGTGCCGAGCAGATCGCCGTACGGGCCAGGGACGCCGGGTTCGAGGTGGTCTACCAGGGCATCCGGCTCACCCCGGAGCAGATCGTGAACGCCGCCCTCGCGGAGGACGTGCACTGCGTCGGCCTGTCGATCCTGTCCGGGTCGCACGCCGAGCTGGTGCCGGACGTGCTGGAGCGGCTGCGCGTGGCCGGCGCGCCCGACATCCCGGTCATCGTCGGCGGGATCATCCCCGGCGCCGACGCCGCCGAACTGAAGCGGGCGGGTGTGGCCGCCGTCTTCACCCCGAAGGACTTCGGCATCACGGAGATCATCGGCCGTATCGTCGACGAGATCCGCACCGCCAACAAGCTCGACCCTCTGGAGGTCCCCGCATGACCCCGACCGCTCCGGTCAACCGGCTCCGTCCGCGCCGCTCCTGCCTGGCGGTGCCCGGTTCCAACCCGCGCTTCCTGGAGAAGGCCCAGGGCCTCGCCGCCGACCAGGTCTTCCTGGACCTGGAGGACGCCTGCGCCCCGCTGGCCAAGCCGGAGGCCCGGCACACCATCGTGAAGTTCCTCAACGAGGGCGACTGGACCGGCAAGACCCGGGTGGTCCGGGTCAACGACTGGACCACCGAGTGGACCTACCGCGATGTGGTGACCGTGGTGGAGGGCGCCGGGCCCAACCTGGACTGCATCATGCTGCCGAAGGTGCAGGACGCCGCCCAGGTGCGGGCGCTGGACCTGCTGCTGACCCAGATCGAGAAGACCATGGGCTTCGAGGTCGGGCGGATCGGCATCGAGGCGCAGATCGAGAACGCCCGCGGGCTGAACAACGTCAACGAGATCGCCGAGGCCTCGCCCCGGGTGGAGACCATCATCTTCGGCCCGGCCGACTTCATGGCCTCCATCAACATGAAGTCGCTGGTGGTCGGCGAGCAGCCGCCCGGCTACCCGGCGGACGCCTACCACTACATCCTGATGAAGATCCTGATGGCGGCCCGTGCCAACGACCTCCAGGCGATCGACGGCCCCTACCTGCAGATCAAGAACGTGGACGGGTTCCGGGCGGTGGCCGGGCGGGCGGCGGCCCTCGGTTTCGATGGCAAGTGGGTGCTGCACCCGGGCCAGGTGGAGGCGGCGAACGAGGTGTTCTCGCCGTCCCAGGAGGACTTCGACCACGCCGAGCTGATCCTGGACGCGTACGACTACTACACCTCCGAGAAGGGCGGCAAGAAGGGCTCGGCGATGCTCGGCGACGAGATGATCGACGAGGCCAGCCGGAAGATGGCGCTGGTCATCTCCGGCAAGGGCCGGGCCGCCGGCATGACCCGCACCTCCTCCTTCGAAGCCCCGGAGGCCTGATCGCCATGCAGTTCGGACGCACCTACGAGGAGTTCGAGGTCGGCGCGGTGTACAAGCACTGGCCCGGCAAGACGGTCACCGAGTACGACGACCACCTCTTCTGCCTGCTGACGATGAACCACCACCCGCTGCACATGGACAGCAACTACGCGGAGAAGACGACCGACTTCGGCCGCAACGTGGTGGTGGGCAACTACGTCTACTCGCTGCTGCTGGGCATGTCGGTGCCCGATGTGTCGGGCAAGGCGATCGCCAACCTGGAGATCGAGTCGCTGCGCCATGTGGCGCCGACCTTCCACGGCGACACCCTCTACGGCGAGACCACGGTGCTGGACAAGACCCCGTCACGGTCGAAGAACGACCGCGGCATCGTGTACGTGGAGACCAAGGGCTACAAGCAGGACGGCACCCTGGTGTGCGTCTTCCGCCGCAAGGTGATGGTGCCCACCGAGACGTACGTCAAGGAGCGCGGCGGCGAGCAGCCGGGCCGCCCCGACCTCGTCGAGCCCCCGCGCAAGGCCGACGCGAAGCCGGCGGACACGCAGAAGACGGAGAAGTAGCCATGGCACGACTGGCGCAGACCCACGGTCTGACCGACGTCCAGCAGGAGATCGTCTCCACCGTCCGCGACTTCGTGGACAAGGAGATCATCCCGGTCGCCACCCAGCTGGAGCACAAGGACGAGTACCCGCAGGACATCGTGGACGGGCTGAAGGAGCTGGGGCTCTTCGGTCTGATGATCCCGGAGGAGTACGGCGGGCTCGGCGAGTCGCTGCTGACCTATGCGCTGTGCGTGGAGGAGATCGCCCGCGGCTGGATGTCGGTGTCCGGCATCATCAACACCCACTTCATCGTGGCGTACATGCTCAAGCAGCACGGCACCCAGGAGCAGCGGGACACCTTCCTGCCGCGGATGGCGGCCGGCGAGGTGCGGGGCGCGTTCTCCATGTCGGAGCCGGCGCTCGGCTCGGACGTGTCGGCGATCACGTCGAAGGCGGTGAAGGAGGGTGAGGAGTACGTCCTGAACGGCCAGAAGATGTGGCTGACCAACGGCGGCTCGTCCACTCTGGTCGCCGTTCTGGTGCGGAGTGACGAAGGACACCCCGAGGGCACCGCCCCGCACAAGTCGATGACCACCTTCCTGGTGGAGAAGGAGCCCGGGTTCGGCGAGGTGCGGCCGGGGCTCACCATCCCCGGCAAGATCGACAAGATGGGCTACAAGGGGGTCGACACCACCGAGCTCATCATGGACGGCCTGCGCGTTCCGGCCAATCGGGTCCTGGGCGGCACCACCGGCCGGGGCTTCTACCAGATGATGGACGGCGTCGAGGTGGGCCGGGTGAACGTGGCCGCCCGTGGCTGCGGAGTCGCCCAGCGTGCTTTCGAGCTGGGTGTGGCGTACGCGCAGCAGCGCCACACCTTCGGCAAGGCCATCGCCCAGCACCAGGCCATCCAGTTCAAACTGGCTGAAATGGCTACCAAGGTGGAGGCCGCCCATGCGATGATGGTGAACGCCGCACGCAAGAAGGACTCCGGGCAGCGCAACGACCTGGAAGCAGGGATGGCGAAGTACCTCGCCTCCGAATACTGCAAGGAGGTCGTCGAGGACGCCTTCCGTATCCATGGCGGATACGGGTTCTCGAAGGAGTACGAGATCGAGCGCCTCTACCGCGAGGCTCCGATGCTGCTCATCGGTGAAGGTACCGCCGAGATCCAGAAAATGATCATCGGTCGGCGGTTGTTGGAAGAGTACCGGTTCCAGGGCTGAATGTCGCTTTTCGGTCGGTTTGGCCGCGAAGAAGATCACACCCTGTCATCGTCTTCCGGCCTCCGACTCGGCTTCTGGCTTTCCCAGTTGCGGGCCGCACCCGATAGCATCGCTGAAAAGCCGCCGTCCCCCGTCACCCGCGCGGCGCCATCCGCTACGAAGGTCATCCATGCCCCACAGCCAAACCTCTGCATCTCGCGACAGCCTCTCTGGCATGAGCATCGCTCGCGGAGCATCGCCGTGGCTTCTGCCGACCGTCGCCACCGCTGCCCTCAGCCTCGCCCGCTCCCGCCGCTCCAAGGGGGCCAAGGCGCTGGCCGTGCCGGCCACCGCGCTGGCCGCCGGCATGCTGTGGTTCTTCCGCGACCCCGAGCGCGAGATCGCTCAGGGCCGGGTCATCTCGCCCGCCGACGGTGTGGTGCAGAGCATCATGCCGTGGAAGGACGGCCGGACCCGGGTCGCCATCTTCATGAGCCCGCTCAACGTCCACGTCAACCGCGCCCCGCTGGCGGGCACGGTGACGTCGGTCGAGCACATCCCGGGCGGGTTCGTGCCGGCGTTCAACAAGGAGAGCGAGAACAACGAGCGCGTCGTCTGGCACTTCGACACCGAGCTCGGTGACATCGAGATGGTGCAGATCGCCGGCGCCGTGGCCCGGCGGATCGTGCCGTACATCCCGCAGGGCACCAAGGTCGAGCAGGGCGAGCGCATCGGTCTGATCCGCTTCGGTTCGCGGGTCGACATCTACCTTCCGGAAGGTGTCGAGGTGGACGTCGAGGTCGGTCAGACCACGACCGCGGGGGTGACTCGCATTGACCGTGATTGATCCCGAGACACCGGCGAACTGGGTGGCCGACACCGAGGACGACGAGACCCGGGAGGAGACCGAGGACATGCCGCTCTCACTGCGGCTGTCGATAGCGGACACCCTCACCCTGGGCAACGCGACCTGCGGTTTCATGGCGGTGTACTTCACCACCACCGGCATCCTGATCCCGCACCTCACCGGCAGCGACGAGTCCGGCATGGCCCGGCACTCGGCCGCCACCGCGGTGATCCTGATGCTCTGCGCGGCGGTCTTCGACCTCTTCGACGGGCTGGTGGCGCGCAAGCTCCGCAGCTCCCCGATGGGCGCCGAGCTGGACAACCTGTCGGACCTGATCAGCTTCGGTCTGGCCCCGGCGTACTTCGTGCTGGTGTACGGGATGGTCGCGGACGACGCGCACCAGCGGGTGTCCGCGGTGGCCGCGATCGTGGTGCTGCTGGCGGTGGTGCTGCGGCTGGCCCGGTTCTCCTGTGTGACGGTGAGAGACGGCGTCTTCCAGGGCATGCCGAGCCCCTTCGGCGCGCTGACGGTCGTCTCGATCGTGCTGCTTGAGCTGCCCTTCGTGCCGACGCTGCTGGCGATCATCGGCACCGCCTGGCTGATGGTGAGCCGGGTGGAGTACCCCAAGCCGCGCGGGATCCTCGCGGTGGCGATGCTCAGCTGGATCGTCGGCGCCATGGGCATGCTGGTGGCCTGGGCGTTCGACGCCCCCGGCGGGCAGCTGCTGCTCCAGATGGGCTGTGTGCTCCAGGTGGTGCTGGGCGCCGTGATCCCGCTCTTCGCGACCGCCCGGCGGGTGAACACCTTCCGCGGCAACCGGCGCGAGAGCCGGGAGGCCCGGACGGCGCAGCTGCCCTGACAGACGCGGCTGCCCTGGCAGACGCGGAGAACGAGGGGCCCGGTGGCGAACACTCGCCACCGGGCCCTTCGTCGTTGCCGGGGGCCGGGAACGAGCCGGCCGCCCGCCCCGTACGCCGCCCAGACCCGCCGGGTGCCGCGCTCCAGCTGCTCGGCGACCCCGCGCCACCAGCCGGCCGCGTCGGCCCGGGGGTGTTACGGGACGGAGTGGTGCTGTTACGCGGAGATGCGCCGCCCCGGGTCGTGGGCGGCGTCATCCGTGCGTAACGGGTCAGCGCAGGAAGTCCCGGGCGAGGTTCTCCGCGGCGCGCTCCAGCAGCGGGCCCGCCTCGGCCATGGACCTGGCCGGGTCCGGCTCCAGCTCGGCCAGCGCGTAGGCGCGGCGGATGCCCGCCCGGCCCAGCGCCTCCGGCGGCAGCGCGAGCCGGCCGCAGACCGCGACCGTCTCCACCCCGGCCTCCCGGGCGGCGGCGGCCACCCCCGCCGGGGCCTTGCCGTGCAGGGTCTGCTCGTCCAGCGAGCCCTCACCGGTGATCACCAGGGTGGCCCGGGCCAGTGCCGGGGCGAAGCCGAGCACATCCAGCATCACATCGATCCCGGGGCGGAAGCTCGCGCCGAGGCCCACCAGGGCGCCGTAGCCGATACCGCCGGCGGCGCCCGCGCCGGGCGACTCGGCCAGCTCGGCCGCGTCCGGCACGCCCGAGGCGGCGAGCACCGAGGCGTAGTGCGCCAGGGCCGCGTCCAGATCGGCCACGTCGTCCGGTGAGGCGCCCTTCTGCGGGCCGTATACGGCCGGGGCGCCCTTGGGGCCGGTCAGCGGGTTGTCGACATCGCTGGCGAGGACCAGCTCCACCTCGGCGAAGCGGGGGTCGAGCCCGGAGAGGTCGGCGGTGGCGAGCTGCTTGAGCCCCCCGCCGCCCGGGCCCACCGGTGCGCCGTCCGCGTCCAGGAACCGGGCGCCGAGGGCGGCGAGCATCCCGGCGCCGCCGTCGGTGGTGGCGCTGCCGCCGACCCCGAAGACGATGGTGCGGGCGCCCGCGTCCAGGGCGGCCCGCAGCAGCTCCCCGGAGCCGTAGGTGGTGGCGCTCAGCGGGGCGAGCCCGTCCCTGGGGAGCAGCTGGAGCCCGGAGGCCTCCGCCATCTCCACCACGGCGGTGCCCTCGCGCAGCGCGAACGCCGCGGTGACCGGTTCGCCGACCGGGCCGGTGACCCGTACCTCGTGCCGGGTGAACCCGGCCGCCACCGCCGCCGCGACCGTGCCGTCCCCGCCGTCCGCGACGGGGAGCGTCTCCACTTCCAGATCGGGGACGACGCGGCGAAGACCGGCCGTCACACGCTCGGCGACCTGCACGGCCGTGAGCGAACCCTTGAACTTGTCGGCCGCGACCAGTACGCGCGCGGCCTCAGAAACTGCTCCGTCCGCCACCGTGGTATCCCTTGCTTTCGAACAGGCAGTCGCGCCGAGGCCGACCCTATCCGGAGGGCCGGAGGCCTGGCCAGCCCCGGCCGGACCGTATCCGCTGGTCGGACGGACCGAGAGGGCAAGGGGCGGTCCCGACGGTTTTCGGACGTGGCGGAATTCGCTCTTCCGCACGGCTCGCGTCGTTGGGCCGTTCGTGTGACGCTGGCCACTATGACGTGGGCATCGTGGACGACGACCGACGTGTACACGGGCAGTGGCGGGGTTCGCACCGACGAACTCGGCATCGTCACCGGCAATGTCACCGTGCACACCACCTGGGCGGGTGGCGAGGCGCTGATCGCCATCCAGTACAGCGGGGCCTCCGAGTGGTTCACCATGACCGGATCACCCGTGCCCTGCGCTTCGGAACGGGACAGCCGCGATCTGCATGAGGCGGTGGTGGAGGCGGTACGGGAGGGCCGCGGAGCCCGGGTGCCGACCCCGGTCGCCCGGCCACCGGGCTGAGCCCCCGGCACCCATGCGCGGGTGGCTAGGCTGCCGAGGGTGACCTCCAGCGACTACGCCACCTATATCGCCGGGCTCCCCCGGGTGCTCGCCGGCGCCGCCACGCTCTTCCGGGACGCCGGCGGCCGGGTGCTGCTCGTGCGGCCGAACTACCGCGACGGCTGGGCGCTGCCCGGCGGCACCATCGAGTCGGACACCGGGGAGACGCCCCGGCAGGGCGCCCGCCGGGAGACCCGCGAGGAGATCGGCCTCGACGTGGAACCGGGGCGGCTGCTGGTGGTGGACTGGGTGCCGGGCCCGGGCCGGCCGCCGATCGCCGCCTGGGTGTTCGACGGCGGGATCCTCGGCGAGGAGCAGCTGAGCGCCATCCGGCTCCAGGAGGAGGAGCTGCTGGAGTGGCGCCTGGTGGAGCCGGCCGAGCTGGAGCGGTATCTGCTGGGCCAGCTGCGCCACCGGGTGGCGGCGGCGCTGGAGTCGCTGGCGGCGGACGCCGGGGCGGTGGAGCTGGAGAACGGCCGCCGGCCGGGCGGACGTTGACACCTGCGGAAAAGGCGTTGGCGGGGGTGCGGGCCGGCTGCGTACGCTCGCGGGTATGACCCTCGTCGCCATCCTCAGCGGTGCCGGCATCTCCACCGACTCCGGTATCAGCGACTACCGCGGCCCCAACGGGCTGTGGACGCGCGACCCGGACGCCGAGAAGCTGGTGACCTACGCGTACTACATGGCCGACCCGGAGATCCGCCGGCGGGCGTGGCGGATGCGGCGCGACGGCCCGGCGCTGCGGGCCCGGCCCAACGCGGCGCACACCGCGATCGCCGAGCTGGACCGGACGGACGGCTTCGCGGTGCGGGTGCTCACCCAGAACGTGGACGGGCTGCACCAGCTCGCCGGGCTGCCCGACCGCAAGGTGCTGGAACTGCACGGCACCGCGCGGTCGGTGCTGTGCACCGGCTGCCACGCCCGCTCCCCGATGGCGGACGCGCTGGCACGGGTGGACGCGGGCGAGGAGGACCCGCCGTGCGAGGTGTGCGGCTCCGTCCTGAAGCCGGCGACGGTGATGTTCGGGGAGCGGCTGGATCCGGTGGTGCTGGGCCAGGCGATGGACATCGCCAAGGCGGCGGAGGTGTTCCTCGCGGTGGGGTCCAGCCTTCAGGTGCAGCCGGCGGCCTCGCTGGCGGGGATGGCGGCGGAGCACGGGGCGCGGCTGGTGGTGGTGAACGCCGAGCCCACGCCGTATGACGAGTTCGCGGACGAGGTGGTCCGCGAGCCCATCGGCACCGCGCTGCCGGCCCTGCTCGGGCAGTTGGCGTAGCCGCCGCCGGCCCGGGGCCCGGGGGTCAGAAGAGCGTGCCGGCCGCCGCCGGGCGCCTGCCCGTCCCGCTGGTGCCGCTTTCGAAGGCGAGCAGCCGGCGCTTGTTCTCCAGCCCGCCGCCGTATCCGGTGAGGCTGCCGTTGGCGCCGACCACCCGGTGGCAGGGCACGATGATGATCAGCGGGTTGCGGCCGTTGGCGAGGCCCACCGCGCGGGAGGCGGTCGGCGCGCCGAGCTCCCGGGCCAGCTCCCCGTAGCTGCTGGTCTGCCCGTATGGGATGGTCAGCAGCCGTTCCCAGACCCGCCGTTGGAACGGGGTGCCGGCCAGGTGCAGCGGCAGGTCGAAGGCGGTGAGCTGGCCGGCGAAGTACGCGTCGAGCTGGCGGACCGCCTCGGTGAACGGGCGCGGGTCGGGCTCACCGAAGGACTCCTCGGGCGGCCGGTACCGCTGCCCGGCCATGTACACCCCGCTGAGGACGCCGTGGGTGGCGACCAGGGTGAGCGGGCCGTAGGGGCTGTCGACCACGGTGTGCCGGCGGTGCATGACGGGTGCTCCTCAGCTGGGCAGGGTGTTGATCGGGTGGTTGTCAGTGGCCCACAGGTGCTGGACGGCGTACGCGCGCCAGGGCCGCCAGGGGGCGGTGCGGGCGGTGAGCGCGGCGGGGGTGGCGGGCAGGTCGAGCCGCTGGGCCGCCTTGCGGACGCCGAGGTCGGTGGCGAGGAAGGCGTCCGGGTCGCCGAGGGCGCGCATGGCGATGGTCTCGATGGTCCAGGGGCCGATCCCGGGCAGTTCGGCCAGCCGGGCGCGGGCCTCGTCCCAGTGGGTGTCCGGGCCGAGCCGTACGGTGCCGTCGGCGAGCGCGGCGACCAGGGTGGTCAGGGTGGTGCGGCGTTGGCGCGGCAGCGCCAGGGCCTCCGGGTCGAGGGAGGCCAGCGCCTCGGGGTCGGGGAAGAGGTGGGTGAGGCCGCCGTCCGGGTCCTCGACGGGCTTCCCGTGCGCGGTGACCAGCCGGGCGGCGTGGGTGCGGGCGGCGGCGGTGGAGACCTGCTGGCCGAGCACCGCGCGGACCGCGAACTCCGCCGGGTCGACGGTACGGGGCACCCGCCGGCCGGGGTTCTTCGCCACCAGCGGGGCGAGCACCGGGTCGGCGCTCAGCTGCTCGTCCACGGCGAGCGGGTCGGCGTCCAGGTCGAGCAGCCAGCGGCAGCGGTTGACGGCGAGGGTCAGATCGCGCGGGTCGGTGAGGGAGAGCCGGCAGCCGATGTGCCCGGGGCGCGGGGTGAGGGTGACGATGCCATGGCCGTGCGGCAGGGCGAGGGTGCGCCGGTAGGCGCCGTCGCGCCACTCCTCCACGCCCGGGACGCCGGTGGCGGCGAGATGGCCGAAGAGGTTGCCGGGGGTGAGCGGGGTGCGGTGGGGCAGCCGCAGCTCGATGGTTCCGGGGCTGGCCCCGTCGGCCCCCGCCCGGCGGGCCGCCCGGGCCCGCAGTTCACCGGGGGCGAGCGCGAAGACCTCGCGGACGGTGTCGTTGAAGGTGCGCACCGAGGAGAAGCCGGCGGCGAAGGCGACATGGGCGAAGGGCAGCGCGGTGGTCTCGATGAGCACCCGGGCCGTCTGGGCCCGCTGGGCGCGGGCGAGGGCGAGCGGTCCGGCGCCGAGTTCGGCGCGCAGCTGGCGCTCGATCTGGCGGGCGGAGTAGCCGAGCCGGGCGGCGAGGCCGGGCACGCCCTCGCGGTCCACCACCCCGTCGCGGATCAGCCGCATCGCCCGGGCGACGGTGTCGGCGCGGGCGTTCCACTCCGGTGACCCGGGGCTGGTGTCCGGTCGGCACCGCTTGCAGGCCCGGAAGCCGGCCCGCTGGCAGGCGGCGGCACTGGGGTAGAAGATCATGTTCTCGGCCTTGGGCGGCACGACCGGGCAGCTGGGCCGGCAGTAGATGCGGGTGGTGAGTACGGCGGTGAAGAACCAGCCGTCGAACCGTGCGTCCTTGGACCGCACGGCCCGGACGCAGTGCTCGGTGTCGGTGTGCATGGGATCAGCATCCAGCAGCGGCGGCCCCGGTCGCTGGCAGGAAAACGACATCGGCGGCGGGGGCTTTTCCGGCGCTCACGGACCGGGGGTCACACGGGCTGGATCCGGGTGCGCAGCAGGCAGAACTCGTTGCCCTCGGGGTCGGCCAGGACGTGCCAGCTCTCGTCACCGGTCTGGCCGATGTCCACCGGCTTGGCGCCGAGGGCGAGCAGTCGTTCCAGCTCGGCGTCCTGGTCGCGGTCGGTGGGGCTGACGTCGATGTGCAGCCGGAGCTTGGCCGGGCGGGGGTCGCCGGTCGGGCTGAGGATCAGGGTGGGCTGGGGGCCGCCGAAGCCTGCGTCGGGCGGGCCGATCTCGATGGATCCGTCCTCGTCCCGGTCGAGTTCCCCATAGCCGAGGACCTCGCTCCAGAAGGCGGCCAGCCGGCCGGGGTCCGTCGCGTCGATGACCAGTTCACTGATGCGGCATGCCATGGCCGTCACTGTACGAGATGGCCGCGTCGCGGTGCCCGTGGCTGACGTGGCCAAGGTCTCGTCGGCGCGCGGCGGCTCGGCTTGCGGCGACCGACGGGGCCCATGATGGGATGTGGTGATGCGATCCCCCACACGCATGACACCACAACGTCCCAATCCCTACGACGAACTGGCCGCGCTCGCCGACCCGGAGCCCGACTACGGCGCGGAGCCGGAAGTCGGGCGCGACGACTTCGCCGATCTGACCGGCGCCGTCCGCTCGGACCGCGAGCGGGAGGAGTGGTCCCCGCCCCGGCACCGCTCCCATCGGGGCAGGAGCCGGCTGGCGGGGGTGCCCGTGGTGCTGAAGCTGGGGGCGACCGCGCTGGTCGGCGCGGTGCTGCTGGTCGCGGGCGACCGGCTGGCCGTGGCGTACGCGGAGCAGAAGACCGAGGAGAAGATCCAGCAGTCGCTGCATCTGGCCGCCCGTCCGCAGGTGGACATCGACGGGTTCCCCTTCCTCACCCAGGTGCTGGACAAGCGGATCGACCGGGCGCGGGTCAAGGTTCCGGATGTGGCGGCGAGCAAGGTGTCGCTGGCCGAGGTGGAGGCGACCGCGCAGAACATCCATGTCGTCGGCGACCTGCCGAGCTCGGTGCAGGGGGCCGTCATCGACCGGATGGACGGTGACGTGCTGCTCTCCTTCGACGATCTCAGCCGTGAACTGGGCGCCTCCCAGCTGAAGTTCAGCAAGGCCGGGGAGCGGGAGGTGCTGATCACGGGCACCCTGCCGGTGGCCGGCCGGGAGCTGCGGCTCCAGGCGAGGGCGACGGTGGGGGCGGAGGGCGGCAGGTCGCTCTCCACGACGATCGCGGGGATGCGGCTGGATGTGCCGGGGCTGTTCACCTACCGCCCGGGTGAGGGCCCGAAGGCGGGGCTGCGGCTGCACCCGGCGGCCGCCCGCCGGATCAGCTCCACCGCCGCCGAGGCCAAGGCGCTGCTCGGGGTGCCCGCGCTGACCCAGCGGCTGGGGCTGCCGAAGTCGGCGGTGGATCGGGCGCTGCACGGCGAGGAGGAGCTGCACCGGTTGACCGGATCGCCGCGGTTCCTCCAGCAGTTGAGCCAGGTCAACCTGGTGGACCTGGTGGTCGAGCACCCCTGGCTGCTGGAGAAGGCGGGCATCGATCCCGGCCTGGTGGATGCCCTGCTGAAGCTGCGGCCGCCGGCTCTGACCGATCGGCTCTCCTTCTCGTACGCGCTGCCCGAGTCGGCCCGGGACATCCGGGTGCGGGATGTGTCCGTGGAGGAGTCGGGCGTCCGGGCCCGGTTGGTGGGCACGGGGCTGGCCTTCGGCTCGACGGACTGAGGCTTCTGAGGACCGGTGCTTTTCTGAGGACCAGCGCTTCTGACGGAGGAGTCAGCGGGGCTACGGCGCCTGGTAGAGGCCGCGGCCGGCGCGGTGGGCGCGGGAGGTGGCGACGAGCCGGTCCAGGGTGCCGCGTACGGTGTTGATGGCGTTGTTGGAGGTGTCCCGGCCCAGCAGCGCGGCCACGTCCCGGGCCCGCATCGCCGCTCCGCCGTGCGCGGCCAGGATGGCGGCCACCTGCTCGGTCAGTCCGCCGGGCCAGCCCGCGGGCCCGGCGTCCGCTCCCCCGATCGCCGCTGCGTGTGCGGGTGTTGGCCGGGGCGGGGCGGGCGAGGTGGCGGCGGTGAGGGCCTGGAGGGCGCCGAGGGCCGTGCGGACGGCGTCCAACCGGCTGGATACGGCCGCCAGTTCCCGTTCCAGATCCGCCTTGCACTGCTCCAGCCGGGGCAGTTCCTCCCTCAGCAGCGCGGCGGTGCTCGCCACGCTGTCCGTCCCGAGTGTCTGCGGCATGGCCCCTCCCATCGGGCGTCGCGGTTCGGTTTTCAACGGCCCAACGTGGAAAACGTCCACATGATAACGACCCCGGCGGGGGCAGGGAGGGCGGACGACGGGATCGGGACACCGGCGGGAGGGACGGACGTGAACGCGGGCATGGCGAAGGGCCCCGGACGCCTGAGCATCCGGGGCCCCGCTGTGAGCTGGTGCCGCTCGGGTCAGCCGATGGTGGCGCCGGTGGCGCTGAGCGCCTCGGTCACCGGCTGGAAGAAGGTCTCCCCACCCGAGGAGCAGTCCCCACTGCCACCCGAGGTCAGACCCACCGCCGCGTCACCCGAGAACAGCGAACCGCCGCTGTCCCCCGGCTCCGCGCACACATCGGTCTGGATCAGACCCTCCACCACATCACCGTTGCCGTAGTTCACCGTGGCGTCCAACCCCGTCACCGTGCCCTCATGCACCTGCGTCGTCGACCCCGACCGGGTCACCTTCATCCCCACGGTCGCCTCAGCCGCCTTCGCGATCGCCTGCGTCCCACCGCCGTACAGGTTCACCTCGCTCGGCGCCGACACATCACCCTCGTACTTCACCAACGCGAAGTCATTGCCCGGGAACTGCGAATCCACCATCTTCCCGACCGCCGCACCCCCCGCCGACTCCGACCACTCACTCCCCGCCTCACCGCAGTGCCCCGCCGTGATGAAGTGCGGCGCACCGTCCTTCACCACATTGAACCCCAGCGAGCACCGCCCCCCACCGGAGTGGATCGCGTCACCGCCGGAGAGGAAGGTGCGGAACTCGCCCTTGGTGCGCTTCAACTCCGCCTTGCCGCCCAGCTCCTTGACCGCCGAGGTCACCTTCGCCAGATCCGCACCCTTCACCGTGCGGTCCGCGGTCACGATCACCGTGTTGGTCTCCGGGTCCACCGCCCAGGAGGTCCCCGGCACCGACGCGTCCTTCTTCAGCTCACCACGGGCCGCCTTCAGCTCCGCCAGCGTGTGCTCCACGATTCTGGCCTCACCACCCGCCGCACGCACCGCGTCCGCACCCGCCTGATCCACCACGTTCACCACGAGCTTCTTCGCCGAGGCGTCATAGAACGCACCCGCCGCCTCGGCTCCCAGCTTGGACTCCAGCTTCGAGGCCAGCGAGCCGGCCGCCGCCACCGACAGGGGCCGGGGCTTCGCTTCCGCGCCCGGGTCCTGGCTGGCGTTCGCGGTCTGGATGGTCAGGCCCGCGCCGAGCAGGGCCGCTATGGCGCCGCCGGTCACAACTGCCGTCCGCCGCTTCGTCGTTCGACGATGATTCACTGTGTCGCCTTCCTGTGGGGCCGTGCCGTGCGGAGCGTGGGGCACCGGGTGGCACGGAGGATGGGCCGCTCACTATTCCGACGCCTCGGCGACGGCGACAAGTCTCATTGAGTGAGACGCACGTGACCTTCACACCGGTCACAACGGCGCCATGTTCACAACACAACGCAGCGCAGTGGTGCAGAAGCCCGGAAGGCGGCCGGGCGGGCGCGCGGAAGGATGGGCGCCTCTTCCGCTCCCTAGCAGAAGGAATGACCCATTCCGCCTGTGTGGAGGGAAAGTGGCAACTTTCGGCCAGAGTGACTCCCTTGGTCCGCGGAGGGCGTCGGCGGCTTCCCGAGCGGCGGTGGCGGACCGTGTTCGCGGCGCCGCACGGGGTGACACCGCTCATGGATCACCGCGCTTCATCCGGAGACCGTCTCCCCATCGCGAAAAATTTCCTGCACCGTCGCTAAAACGCCGAAGAAAAATGATCAAAAATGGACAGCCCGCTTTGACGATTGATCATCCATTCGGTGAAGGTCGCTCATATGTCCGTAACCCACACCGTCTCCGAGCGCGGGGGTCCGCTGCGCCTGCGTGACTTCCGGTTGCTGCTGGCCGGCGCCGCGGCCGGCCAGGCGGGCGCCCAGATCACCCTGGTGGCGCTGCCACTGGCCGCCGTCCTCGTGCTCGACGCCTCCCCGTTGGAGGTGGGCGTGCTCACCGCCGCGGAGACGGCCGCCTTTCTGCTGATCGGCCTGCCCGCCGGGGCCTGGGTCGACCGGATGCGCAAGCTTCCGCTGATGATCCGCGCCGACGTGGTCCGGACGGCCGCCATGGCGAGCGTCCCGCTGGCCGGGATCGCCGGGGTCCTGACGATGGCCCAGCTCTATCTGGTGGCCCTGGTCACCGGGGCCGCCACCGTGTTCTTCGACGTGGCGCACCAGAGCTTCCTGCCCCGGCTGCTCCCCCGTGAGCAACTGGTGGCGGGCAACGGCGCGCTGGAGGTGGTGCGTTCCTCCGCGCAGGTGGCGGGTCCCGGTCTCGGGGGCGGTCTGGTGCAGCTCGCGGGCGCGCACCTGGCGATCGCGGCCAACGCGGTCGGCTATGCGCTCAGCGCCCTGTTCCTGCTCGGTATCAAGGACACCGAGGAGCGGCCGAAGCCCGTACCGGGCGCCTCGCTCACCGGGGAGGTCGCCGAGGGGCTGCGCTTCGTCATGCGCCACCCGCTGCTGCGGGTGATCGCCGCCGCCACGGCCCTGGGGAACTTCCTGGCCGCCATCCTGCTGGCCGTACAGACCGTCTTCCTGGTCCGGACGCTGGAACTGGCGCCCACCGCACTGGGGTTGGTGTACTCGGCGGCCGCCGTCGGCGGGTTGGCCGGTGCGCTGTGCGCCGGGGCGATCGGCCGCCGGTTCGGGCAGGCCCGGGTGATCTGGCTGGCGCCGCTGGCCACCGGCCCCTTCGCGGTGCTCTGGCCGCTGTCCTCCGGCGGCGCGGGCGCGGCCCTGTTCGCGGTGGCCTCGGGCACGGTGTTCTTCGGTGCGGTGGTCTACAACGTGGCGCAGGTGAGCTTCCGCCAGTCGCTCTGCCCGCCGCGGCTGCTGGGCCGGATGAACGCCACCCTGCGGTTCCTGATGTGGGGCACCCTGCCGCTGGGCGCGCTGGCGGGCGGCGCCCTGGCCGAGGGCCTCGGCCCGCGGGCGGCGCTGGTCTGCTGCGCCGCCGGCTTCCTGCTGGTCCCCCTGCCGCTGCTGCTCTCCCCACTGCGCCGGATGCGGGACCTGCCGCCCCCCGCGGATGCCGACGCCGGCGCCGAGGCCGACGATGTCGCGCCCGCGGGGGTGGACACCCCATGAGCGCCGGACGACGACTCACCACCTCAGGAAGGGATTCCGTGCAGACCATCACCGGTCAGTATCTGGCCCGCTATCGGCGGCTCGACGAGGGCAGGGACGCACCGCTGCTGCTCCCGGCCACCGGGGCGCAGCGCCGCTTCCTGCTGGTGCGCGCCCTGGACCGCGCGGGCCGTCCGGACCTGGTGCCGATGTTCTTCGCCTTCCCCTCGGGGACCGTGGACCCGGACCGGCTGCGCGCCGCGGCGGCGCGGCTGGCCGCCCGGCATCCCGCGCTGCGGGCCCGGCCCTCGGTGGTACGGGGCACCCCGGTGCTCCGGCTCGCCGAGCCCGAAGTCCCGGTAACCCCGGTGGCCCGACTGGCCGGGGAGAGCGCCGAGGACGCGCTGCGCCGCGCCCTGGCCGAGTGGGCCGTTGACGGGCCGCCGATGCGGATCCTGCTGGCGCAGGACGCTGGCGGTGGTGATCCGGGACAGGCCCGCGAGATCCTCGCCATCGTGCTGGACCATGCCGTCTGCGACGGCTGGTCCCTGGGCCGGATCGTGGCGGAGCTCGGCGCGGCCTATGACGGGCGGGACGTGGAGGAGCCGGACCGGGACGGGGCGGACGAGCAACTGGCCGTCTACCGGGCGGCGGTGCTGGCGCAGCTCGACGCCGAGGAGCGCGCGTCCACCCCGGCCGCGCTGGACTACTGGGGCGAACGGCTGCGTACCGTACGGGAGCACACCGCACCGCCGGTGTCGTCCGCGACCGACGCGTCCAGCGGCGCCTTGCGCACCCGGCTGCCGGGTGTCCCCGGCGGGGTGGGCTTCCCGGCTCTCCTGGACGGCTGCACGGCCGCGGTGCAGGCGCTGTACGGGGCGGAGGGCGGGCCCGTACCGCTCGGCTACCCCTGGGGCGGCCGGCCGCCAGGGGCCGAGGAGGTGCTCGGCTGCTTCCTCAACACCCTGGTCTTCCCCGCCGGTTCGGACGACGGGGCAGGCCGGGACTCCACCACCGAGCGCTGGTGGGACGACCTGGACCGGGCCGACACCCCCTTCGACGCGGTGGTCCAGGCGGCCAGGGCCGCGGGCTCCCCGTGGACCGGGGCGCTGGGCGGGCTGCTGACCGTGGACGATGTACGGGACCGGCCGGCACTGGTCCTCGGCGGTGTCCCCGGCACGGAGACCGAGGTGGACGGGCGCCCGGTGCGCGGACCGTTCGCCGTCTCGGTCACCCAGGGCGACGGGCTGCGGCTGCGGATGGTGTGGGACCGCGCGGTCCTCGCCGACCAGGACGCCGAGCGCGCCTTCGCCGCCCTCACCGACGCGCTGCGGGTGCCCGAAGGGCCCGTAGCGACGATGGTTCTCTGACTTCTCCCCGTACCGCCGGCGGCGCCGGGCCGTGTTCAGCACGGCGGCGCCGCACCCTGCCGGCCCCACCCATGTCGGCGACCCCACCCCGGGCCCGCGCGTGATCCGCGTACGGCCCACCCCCCCACCGCCCGGCACCATCGTGCCCGGGCGTGTCCGCACGACCCGACAACCCAGGGATCGCCCATGTTTCCGCTCTCCTCCTCGCAGGAGATCGTGTGGCTGCACGAGCAGGTGCACACCGGCAGCCGTGCCTACAACTTCACCGCCGCCCTCGATCTGTGGGGCACCCTCGACCCCGAGGCGCTGCGCAGCGGCCTGGCCGCCACTCTCGACCGCCATCCCGGACTGCGGCTGGAGCTGGTCGACGTACCCGGCTCGGTGCCGGGGCAGCGGGTGGCCGAGGAGTGCGCGCCGCGGCTGCGCACCGTGGACCTCAGCGGCCGGCCCGATCCGGACGCCGCCTTCCAGGAGCTGCTGCGCACCGAGGCGGAGACCCCGCTCGACACCCATGAGGCCCCGCTGCTGCGCTGGACCCTGGTGCGGATGGCCGCCGACCGGCACCGGCTCATCCATGTCGAGCACCATCTGATCCATGACGGCCACTCGTTCGCGATCCTGCTGCGGGACGTGTTCACGGTCTACCGCGCCCAGGTGCTGGGCGAGCCGGTCGCCCTGCCCCGGCCCTCCTCGTACGCCGACCATGTCCGGGCCCAGCTGGCCGAGCAGGAGGCGCGCCGGACGCGTACGGCGGCCGGGGAGCGCGACGAAGGCCTCGCCTTCTGGACCGGGCTGCTCGGGGACCTGCCCCGGGACATGCCGCTGCCCGGGCTGGCCCGGCCCGGGGCGCGTCGCCGCCACCGCGGTGGCCAGCTGCGCCAGACCATCGGCGCCGACCTGGCCGAGCGGCTGCGGGCGCACGCCAAGGAGAACGGCTTGACCCCGTTCGCCGTACTGCTGGGCCTCTTCGCGGAGTTGCTGCGGCGGCACAGCGGGCGCTCCTCGATGGTGGTCGGCACCGCCGTCGGCAACCGGCCGCGCGGCTACGAGGACGCGGTCGGGATGTTCGTGAACACCATCCCGCTGCCGCTGCGGCTGGACCCGGCGGCACCCGCGCAGGAGGCGACCGAGGAGGTCACCGACGTCCTGATCCGGGCGCTGCCCCACCAGGGCACCCCGGTACAGGAGTTGACCCGGGAGCTGGGGCTGCACACCAGCGGCGCGGACAACCCGCTGTTCGAGGTGATGTTCAGCGCCCATGACGCCGAGCTGCCGGAGATCGACGTCCCCGGTCTGGACGTCACGCTGTTCGAGGGGTTCAACACCGGCACCACCCGCTTCGACCTCGATGTGGTGCTGCTGCCCGACGACCGGCGCGGGGTGAGCCCCCGGCAGGGGGTGGCCGGTATGACCCTGGTCTGGGACTACGACGCCGACCTGTTCGGCGAGGAGGTGGCCACCCTGCTGGCGGAGCGCCTGGCCGGCCTCTGCCGCGCCTATCTCGACTCCCCCGGCACCGCCTTGGCCGACCTCGCCCCGCAGCCGGTCCCGGAGGTGCCGGCCGTCCCGGCACCCGTCCGTGACCGGGACCTGCTGGACCCGCTGGCCGCACACGACCCGGCCCGGCCCGCGCTGCTGGTCGGGGAACGGACGCTGAGCTACGGGGAGTTGGACGCGCTCGTCGCCTCGCTGGCCGAGCGGCTGCGGACGGCCGGGGTACGGGCCGGACAGCCGGTGGCGGCGGTGCTGCCGCGCGGCGCCGACGCGGTGGTGACCCTGCTGGCCTGTCTGCGTACCGGGGCGGTGTACTGCCCGCTCTCCCCGTCCGATCCGCCCGCCCGGCTGGCGGCGCTGCTCGACCGGCTGGCCCCGGCGCTGGTGCTGACCTCGCCGGACGCCCCGATCCCCGTACCGGCCGGGCTGCCCGCCGCCGAGGTGCACGCGCCCCGGCTGCCGCAGGCCGCGCCGGCCGCCGCCCTGCCCGGCGCGGTGTACGTGATCCACACCTCGGGCTCGACCGGGATG
Organism: Streptomyces sp. NPDC046887; assembly: GCF_040644755.1. Taxonomy (NCBI): domain Bacteria; kingdom Bacillati; phylum Actinomycetota; class Actinomycetes; order Kitasatosporales; family Streptomycetaceae; genus Streptomyces; species Streptomyces sp. NPDC046887. Next base: position 23,941 of record NZ_JBEYXH010000032.1, on the reverse strand, counting down.
CCGAAGCCGGTGGCGGTGGGCCGGGCCGCGCTGGAGAACCATCTGACCGGCGCCGCCGAGGTGTTCGGGCTGGTGCCCGAGGACCGGGTGCTGCTCTTCGCCCAGCCGTCGTTCGATGTGTCGCTGGAGGAGGTGCTGCCCTCGCTGCACGCCGGGGCCTGCCTGGTGGTGCCCGCCGTGGAGGTGCCGACGGGTGCGGAGCTGGCCGAGTCGCTGGTCGCGGCCGGGGTCACCGTCGCCAATCTGCCCACCAGTTACTTCCTGGCCGTGCGCGGCGAGCTGACCGCCGTGCTGGCGGGCGGCCGCTGGGCCCCCCGGGTGCTGGCCCTGGGCGGTGAGCGGCTGCCGGCCGAGGTGGCCCGCGCCTTCCGGGGGCTGACCGGCGCCCGGCTGTTCAATGTGTACGGGGTCACCGAGGCGGCGATCAGCTCCACCGCGTACGAGATCACCGCCGGGAGCCTGGACGGGGCGGCGGAGGTGCCGCTGGGCACCGAGCTGCCGGGGCAGCGGGTGTACGTCCTGGACGCGCACCGGCGGCCGCTGCCGGACGGCGCGGTGGGCGAACTGGTCATCGGCGGCGCCGGGTTGGCCGAGGGCTACCCGGGCCGTCCGGAGGTCACCGAGGCCCGGTTCCCGGAGGTCGCCGCACTCGGCGGGCAGCGGGTCTATCTCACCGGCGACCTCGGCTACCGGGGCCTCGACGGGCTGCTGTACTTCCTGGGCCGCCGCGACCACCAGGTCAAACTGCGCGGCTACCGCATTGAGTTGGAGGAGGTGGAGGCGGCCGCGTCCACGGTGCTCGGCGGACGGTCCTGCGCGGTGGTGCTGGACCGCGAAGGCCCCGGGGCGCCGCGGCTGGTCGGCTTCCTGGAGCAGGGCGGCGAGGCCGACGCCTGGAGTGAGCGGGCGCTGCACGAGGAGCTGGGGCGGCGGTTGCCGGCCGCGCTGGTCCCGGCCCGGTGGGCGCGGCTGGAGCGGCTGCCGGTGCTGGCCGGCGGCAAGCCGGACCGGTCCGCGCTGACCCGGGCGGCGGCGGTGCTGGAGGGCGCCCCGGAGCCGGCGGCCGCCCCGGCCGCCGTCCTGGACGGCGACCCCATGACGGCGCTGCTCGCCGACGGCTGGCGGACGGTGCTGGGCCATGACCGCTTCGACGCCTCCTCGCACTTCTTCCACTCCGGCGGCCACTCGCTGCTCGCCGCGCGGCTCGCCGCCTGGCTGGAACCTCGGCTGGGCCACCGGCCGCCGCTGCGGGTGCTCTTCCAGCACCCGGTCCTCGCCGACCAGGCCGGCGCCCTCGCCGCCACGACGCCCCTGATGGAGTCCCGATGACCGCCGCAGCCCCGATGACCCAGGCCACGGGCACCGCCGTGCTCGCCCGCTTCGAGGAGTGGGTGACCGCCGCCCCGCAGGCGCCCGCCGTGCTGGACGGCCCGCACCGCTGGTCGTACGCGGAGGTGTCCGAGGCCGCCGACCGGGCCGCCGAAGCCCTGCGCGACCGGGTGCGCCCGGGCGATCTGGTGGGCGTCTGCCTGGACCGCTCCGCCGCCCTGGTGGTCACCGCCGTGGCGCTGGCCCGGCTGGGCGCGGTGTACCTTCCGCTCGGCCCGCGCCCCGGGGCGCGCCGCACCGAGGCGGTCACCGAGGACCTGGACGTGGTGTGCCTGATCGGCGCCCCGGAGGTCCTGCCGCCCCGGCACCGGGACGCCGAGCGGGTCGCGCTCCCGCTGCCGGTGGCCGGTGCCAACGCCGTGGACACGGTGGTGGCGGCGTTCGCCGAGCGGCCCGAGGGGGCCCGGCGGGCGCCCGAGGGCACCTTCTACGCGGTGCTCACCTCGGGCTCCACCGGCCGCCCCAAGGCGGTGGCGGTCGGTGAGCGCTCACTGACCGGGCTGCTGGACTGGTACCGGGAGGCGGTCGGACTGACCCCGGACGACCGGCAGTCGCTGCTCATCGGGGTCGCCTTCGACCCGCATCTGCTGGAGCTGTGGGCCGGGCTGACCTCGGGTGCGGCGCTGGTCCCGGCCCCGGACGAGGTGCGCTGGGACCCCTCCGCGCTCACCGACTGGTGGCGGGAGGCGGCCGTGACGGTGTCGGTCGCGGCGACCCCGATGGTGGAGCCGCTGCTCGACCGGCCCTGGCCGGAGGGGCTGGTGCTGCGCCAGCTGGTGTCCGGCGGGGACCGGATGCGCCGCCACCCGGGCCCGGAGGTGACCGCCACCGTGCACAACGCCTATGGCCCGGCCGAGGCCACCGTGGTCACCACCGTGCACACCATGCGCCCCGGCGAGGGGCCCGCCGACCGCTCGGCCGCCCCGCCGATCGGCCGCCCGATCCCGGGCGCGACCGTGCTGGTCACCGACGGCGAGGGACGGCCGGTGCCGGCCGGTGCGGAGGGGGAGCTGCGCATCGGCGGCGACTGCCTGGCGCTGGGCTATCTCGACCCGGAGCTGACCGCCCGCCGGTTCGTCCAGGAGGGTGCCACCGGATCGGAGCGGCTGTACCGCACCGGCGACCGGGTGCGGATGCGCGAGGACGGTCTGCTGGAGTTCCTGGGCCGCCTGGACGACCAGGTGAAGATCAGCGGGGTACGGATCGAACCGGCCGAGGTGGAGGCGGCGTTCGAGCAGGACCCGTCGGTGCGCGGCGCCGTGGTCACGGTCGCCCGCACCTCCGAGGGCCGCACCCGGCTGGTCGCCCATGTGCGGCCGGTCCCGGGGGCGGAACTCACCGCGAGCGCGCTGCTCTCCGCCGTACGCGGCTGGCTGCCCGAGCAGGCCGTGCCCGGCAGCGTACGGATCACCGACGCCTTCCCGCTGGACGCCAACGGCAAGGTGGACCGCGCCGAGCTGGCCCGCCAGGCGGAGGCCGCCGCCCCCGCGGCCGGGGCCGAGGGGAGCACCTTCGGCGAACGGCTGGTGCTGGCGGCCGTACGCGAACTGCTCGGCCGCCCGGACGCCGCGCTGGACGAGGGGTTCACCGCCGCCGGGGGCACCTCGCTGGCCGCCGCCCGGCTGCTCACCGTCATCGAGGACGAGGCCGGGGTCCGGCTGCGCGCCTCGGTCCTGCTGCGCCAGCCCGACCTGCGGTCCATCGCCGCCCTGGTCGACGCCAGGCGCGCCGACTCCGCTCGCCCGGAAGGGAACTGACATGGACGCCCACACCATCGGCATCGACATGGACATGGACCGGCCGGGCCCGTCCCCCCTCCCGTCGACACTGCCCGAACTGGTGGTCCGGCACGCCCGGCGCACCCCCGGCGCGCTGGCCGTCGCCGACGGGGACACCACCCTGACGTACGCCGAACTGACCGCCGCCGCAGGCTCCTTGGCCGGGCAGTTGCGCCGGCACGGGGTGCGGCCCGGTGACCGGGTGGGGCTGCTGGTGCCCCGGTCGGCGACCACGGTCGTCGCCCAGCTGGCGCTGTGGTGGGCGGGCGCGGTGTGCGTGCCGCTCGACCCGGCCCACCCCCGGCCCCGTACCGAGGCGATGGCCGCCGACGCCGGGATCAGCCTCACCGTCGGCGACTCCAAACTGCTGGAGTCGGCGGCGCTCACCGGCCGGACGCTCGCCCTCCCCGTCACCGGCTACGAGACGGCGGACGGGGAGGAGGAGTGGGCGCCGCCCGCCCCGTCCGCGACCGCCTTCATCATGTTCACCTCCGGGTCCACCGGCCGCCCCAAGGGCGTGGCCGTGCCGCACGGGGCGGTGGCCCAACTCCTCGCCGAGCCCGGGTTCGTGACGCTGACCGCCCGGGACCGGGTGCTCTTCCACTCCCCCACCACCTTCGACGCCTCCACCTTCGAGGTGTGGGGCGCCCTGGCCAACGGAGCGGCCGTGGTGGTGTGCACCGTGGAGAAGCCCTCCTTCGAGGACCTGGCCCGGCATGTGGAGCGCCACGGGGTCACCGTCGCCTTCCTCACCACCGCCCTCTTCCATCAGCTGGCCGCCCGCCGCTCCCGGCTCTTCTCGGTGCTGCGGTCCGTGGTGGTGGGCGGCGAGGCGCTGGCCGCCCGGCCCGCCCGGGAGGTCCTGGCGGCCTTCCCCTGGCTGGAGTTGGTCAACGGCTACGGGCCGACGGAGACCACCACCTTCGCCACCGCCCACCGGGTGACCGCGGCCGACTGCGAGGGCCAGGTGCCCATCGGCCGGCCGGTCGCCGGGGCCACCGCGCACGTCCTGGATTCCCGGGGCGCGCCGGTGGCGGACGGGGAGCGCGGCGAGCTGTGGATCGGCGGCAGCCGGCTGTCGCAGGGGTACGCGGGCCGCCCCGAGCTCACCGCCGAGCGGTTCACCGACCACCCGGTCGCGGGGCGCCTCTACCGCACCGGCGATGTGGTCTCCCGGGACCCCGACGGCCTGCTGCGCTTCCACGGCCGCACCGACGACCAGGTGAAGATCCGCGGTCACCGGGTGGAGCCGGGCGAGGTGGAGCACGCGCTGCGGAGCCTGGACCGGGTGGACGACGCCGCGGTGACCGTCGACCGCCCCGAGGGGGGTGACATCCGGCTGGTCGGGCATGTGGTCGCCGCCGCCGGGCCGGTGCCGCGCGCCGGCGCGCTGCGCGAACGACTGGCGGCCCTGCTGCCCGCGCCGCTGGTGCCGGAGGAGCTGAGGATCGTCGAGCGGCTGCCGCTCACCGCCTCCGGCAAGGTCGACCGCCGGCTGCTGGCCGCGGCCCCGGCCCCGGACGCGTCGGACGGGGCGGCCGCCGTGCCGCTCACCCCGCTCCAGGAGGCCGTGGCCCAGGTGTGGGCACGGGCGCTGGGCTGCGAGGTGACCCGTGCGGACGCCGACTTCCTGGCGCTGGGCGGGCACTCGCTGCTCGCCCTGGTGGTCACCGACGACCTCCGCGAGGAGCTGGGCGTGGAGATCGCCCTGGCCGACTTCTTCACCGCCCCCACCGTGGCGGCGCACGCCGCCCTGGTGGAGCACGCCCTGCTCGCCGCGCACGCCGACCTGCGCCCCGAGGACCGTCCCGACGGCCTTTCCGACGACCTTCCGGAGGCAGCGGATGCCCACTGAGCACGTGTCCCCTTCCTCATCCACCGCGCTCCAGGAGGAGCTGCTGCGTCGGGCCCGTGCCCGTACGTCGGCCTCGACCACGGCCGCGACGGATGTTCCTGATGCCGCCGGGGAGCGGGCGCCGCTGTCCCACGCCCAGCATCGGATGTGGCTGATGGAGCGCCTCGGCGGCACCGGCGACTCCTATGCCGTCCCGTTCGCCACCCGGGTGCGCGGGGCGCTGGACCTGGCGGCACTGGAGGCGGCGCTGACCGCCCTGGTGGCTCGGCACAGCGCGCTACGGGTGCGGTTCCGCCAGCAGGCGGAAGAGCCATATGCGGAGACGCCGTACCAGGAGACGCTGGCCGCGCCGGAGCGGATCGCGCTGCCGGTCGTGCGCTGCGAGCCCGCCGAGGCCGCGGAGCTGCTGGCCCGGGAGGCGCGGCGCCCCTTCGACCTGGCGGCGGGCGCACTGCCCCGGGCGCTGGTGCTCCGCCACGGCGAGCAGGACCACACGGTGCTGGTGGTCTTCCACCACATCACCATCGACGGCGGCTCGCTGGAGACGGTCGCCACCGAGCTGGCTGGGCTCTACGCGGCCGCCAGGAGCGGCGGTCCGGCGGTGCTGCCCGGCACCCCGCCGCAGTACCTCGACCATGCCCGCCGCGAGCACGCCGCCGCGGGCGGCCATGAGCCGGGGCTGCGCCACTGGGCGGAGCGGCTGGCGGGGGCGGCGCCGGTCTCGCTGCCGGGCCCGGCCCGGGGCACGTCCACCGGAAGTGTGGCGGTCTCCCGTTCGCTGCCCGCCGCGCTCCCGGCCGAGCTGCGCGAGCTGGGCACCCGCCATGGCGCCACCCTGTTCACGGTCGCGCTGGCCGCCGCGTTCGCCTCGCTGCACCGGCTGACCGGCGCCGACGATCTGGTGATCGGGGTCGCCGGTACGCACCGCCGGGGCAGCGCGATGCGCGGTCTGGTCGGACTGTGCGTCAACACCCTGCCGGTACGGGTGGACCTCGGCGGTGACCCGTCGTTCGCCACCCTGCTCGGGCGGGTCCGCGAGGCGCTGCTCGACGCCCAGCACCACGGTGACGTCCCATTCGACCTGATCCTGGGCCGGCTGGGAGCGGCGGCCCGGGGCGGTGACGGTACGGGGCTGGTCCGGGTCACCGCGGACCTGCCGGGTGAGCCGGTCGCGCTGCGGCTGCCGGGCACCACCGGCGAGTATGTCGACGTCCCGGCCTCCACCGCCAAGTTCGACCTGTCGTTCTGCCTCCTGGAGGGCGGCCCGCTGGACGGGGGCCTGCTGGACGGCGGCCCGCTGGAGGGGGGCGGGCTGCCGGCCGCGCTGGTGCAGTACGCGGGCCCGGCGCTGGACGAGGAGACCGGGATCGCCCTCGCCGAGGCGCATGCCGCGGTGCTCACCTCGGTGGCCGCCGATCCATCGCTGCCGCTGTCCGCGCTGCCGTCGGTGGCCCGTCCGGAGGAGGCGCGCTCCGTGCACCCGGCCGAAGGAGTCCGTTCGGTCAGGGGCGCCCACCCGGCCGAGGCGATCCTGCGGTCGCATCCGCAGCTGGCCGAGGCGGCCGTGGTCGCGCCACCGGACGGCGGTCCGGTGCTGGCGTACGCGGTGCCGTGCGGGGTGTCCGCCCCGCCGCCCGCCGAGTTGCGCGCCCGGCTGCGCACCCGGTTGACGCCGGCGCAGCTCCCGGCGGCCGTGATGCTGCTGGACGCGATGCCCCGTACCCCCGACGGCTCCCCGGACCGGGCGGCCCTGCCGGGTCTCACCGGCCTCCCCGCGGACACATCGGGGCCGCGGGCCGAGGCGGTGACCGAGGGCTTCCGGGTCCTGCTGGGCCGCACCCCCGAGCCGGACGACGACTTCTTCGCGCTGGGCGGCCACTCGCTGGTGGCCGTGCAGCTCGCCGAACGGCTGCGGGCGGAGCTGCGGTTGCCGCTGACCGGGCTCGACATCCTCCAGGCCCGCACCCCTCGGGAGATCACCGCGCTGCTGGACGCCCGGGAGGCCGAGCGGACGGCGGCCGAGACGGCGAAGGCCGCCGTACCGGTGTCCGGCCGGCCCCGGCGCCGGCGCGAGGGCGCGGTCCTGGTCACCGGGGCGACCGGCGGGGTCGGCGCCTTCGTGCTGCGGGAGCTGGCCGCGCGAGGCCGTCCGGTGCTGGCGCTGGCCCGCCCGGAGTCGGCCCATCTGCTGCACCGGATCAGCGAGGGGGTGGAGGTGGTGGAGGGCGACCTCACGGACCTGGACGGGCTGCGCACGGCGGTATGTGAGGCCGACGCGATCGTCCACGCGGCCTGCACCTTCACCCGCCATGAGGTGGACCTCGCGGCGATGGCGGCGATGACCGAGGCCTGGCGGTCGGGGCCGTTCGTCTTCGTCAGCAGCGTGGACGCCTACGGCCGCCCGGATGCCGGGGAGGTGGCCGAGGGTGCTCCCTCGGTGGAGCCGCTCAGCCCGTACGGTCGGGCCAAGCGGGACGCCGAGGCGATGCTGCTGGCGGCCGCCGGACGGGGCGGCCGAGGTGGCGCGAGCGCGTTGCGCGCACCTCTGGTGTGGGGGCCGCACGAGCGGTTCCGCGACCAGTTGCGCTGGGGCGCCACCGGGCTGCTCTACCAGGCGGCAGCCGAGGGCCGTGAGCTGGCCGTACCCCGCCCCGGCCCGGCCGGCCGCCACTGGTACGGGGCGCCCTGGGTGCACGCGGCCGCGCTGGCCCGCGCCGTGGTGGCCGCGCTGGACGCGCCCGTGCACGGAGTCGCCAACACCGTCTCGGGCGAGGTCTCCTGGTGGGACCTGGCCACCGAGCTGGTCGCGCTGACCGGAGGCAGCGGCCGGGTGGTGGAGTCCGGCACCGTCCACCGGGACCTGGACCACGTCTGGCGCTACCGCGCTGACCACCTGGCCGGGGCGCTGGCCGCGCTTCCCGGGGAGGACTGGCGGACGGCCCTGGCCGCGACGGCGGGCGCGGCCGGCCGCTGAGCGGCGGGGTGGGGGGCGGAGGGACCGACCGGTCCTTTCCCGGGCGGAGTACGCCCCGCCCTCCACCCCCTCTGGCGTACTCACCCACCCTGAGTAGCAGCGCTCATGATCGAACACCGGTCCGGCTCTAGCGTGGACGGCATGGAAACACCGCAGGCTCCCTCCGCCACCCCCGCGCCAGCCGACCAGAGCCAGAAAGGGTTCACCGGCTGCGCGGTCGCGATGGTCATCGGCACCGCACTGTTCCTGCTCGGAGCGTACGGGTTCGCCGAGTTCGAGAAGGGGCTGGACGGCTACGGGCAGCTGGAGAACGGCGGCTCCGGCGACGCGTACAACCCGCTCGGTCCCGGCTCGACCGCCCGCTGGGAGGACGGCATGGAGGTCACCGTCAGCGCGGCACAGCCTGAGGCCGACGGCAGTTACAGCCTCACCGTGACCTACGACAACGACACCGATACGACCCAGCACCCGGGCGGTGAGGAGCACGTCGAGGCCGTCGCGGAGAGCGGTGAAGCCCCGCTCGTCATCCGGGCCGGCAAGCCCTCGGAGGACTACTACCCGGGCACCGGCCTGAACTGGACCAACCGGGAGGAGAGCGCCGACGCCCTGATACCGCCGCTGGCCGAGGACGACAAGCGCACCGTCCCGGTCCGGCTCAGGGCCGACCGGAAGGGCGTCCCGGTCACCGTGGAGGTCCGCCCGCCGGGCCCCGCCTACCGCGACGCGGCGTACTTCCGGCTCACCCTCGGCTGACCGGGCCGACGGGGCCGATGGGGCCGATGGGGTCGACGGGACTGCCCTGGAGTCCCTTCATCCGCCTCGCCGGGGGTTCCTCGCCGGGGTTTCCCCGCCCGGATGGGACCCGGATGGGACACTGGGAGCGTCGAGGCGGGAGGCCCGGATGTCCGACAGGACGGCTTCGGAAGGACGCGGCGGAATACGCGGCGGGATGCGGGGCGCCCTGGGGGAGGCCCTGTTCGCGCGGGTGGCCGGACCGCAGGGCCCGGAGAACCGGCGGCGCATCCACCACACCCCCGGGCCGCGCTGGTTCGCCCCGGACCGCCCGGTGCGGCGGGTGCACGGGGACGCCTCGATGTTCGTCGGCGGTCTGGCCGCGCTGCTGCTCCAGTCGCTGCACCCGCTGGCCATGGCCGCCGTCGCCGAGCACTCCGGCTTCCGGGGCGACCCCTGGGGCCGGCTCGCCCGTACCAGCACGTTCCTCGCCGTGACCACCTTCGGCACCGCGGATGACGCCCGGCAGGCGGTGGACCAGGTCCGCGCCATCCACGGCCGGGTCCGCGGAACCACCCCTGACGGTACGCCGTACCGGGCCGACGACCCCCATTTGCTGGCCTGGGTCCATATCGCCGAGGTCGCCTCGTTCCTCGCGGCCCACCAGCGCTTCGGTGCCCGCCCGCTCGACCCGGCCGGCTGCGACGGCTACCTCGCGGACACCGCCCGTATCGCCGAGGCGCTCGGAGCGCACGACCCACCGCGCGACCGGGCCGCGCTGGCCGCCCGCTTCCGGGCCTACCGGCCCGAGTTGCGGGCCACCCCCGAGGCGCGCGAGACGGTCCGCTATCTGCTGCGCCATCCGCCGCTGCCCTGGCCGGCCCGGCCGCCCTACGCCCTGCTGGCCGCCAACGCGGTGGGCCTGCTCCCGCCCTGGGCCCGCGCCGAGCTGGGACTGCGGCGCCCGGCCGGAGTGGCCGAGCCTCTGCTCGTACGGCCCGGTGGGCATCTGGTGACCGGCACCATCCGCTGGGCGATGGGGCCCGGGCGGCAGGCGGCGGCACGCGGATCGCAGCCATGAACAGCCATGAACAGCCATGAATACCGATCCGATGATCCGCCTGCGCAACTTTCAACCAATCGCTTAGTCTGAGCGTCCCGCCGGGCCCGAATTGGGGGGTGCCCGGCTGTGAACAAGGGACATTCATGCTGCGTATCCGCTCCATCGCCGCGGCGACCGCTGCCGTGGCGGCGATGGGCATCGTCTCGATGCCCACCCCCGCACAGGCCGCCGGGTCGGTGCACCTGTACAAGATCTACTACGACAGCCCGGGCACCGACCGCCGGTCGAACACCAGCCTCAACGCGGAGTACGTCCAGATCCGCAACACCACCAACGCCTCGGTGAACCTGCGGGGTTGGACGGTCACGGACGCCTCCAACCACCGATACACCTTCGGCTCGTACACCCTGGGACGGGGCAAGACGGTCACCGTCCGCACCGGCCGGGGCACCAACACCGCGGCCAATGTGTACCAGCAGCGGCGCGCGTACGTCTGGAACAACGACCGGGACACCGCCACCCTGAAGAAGGCGAACGGCACCCGCGTCGACACCTGCTCGTACAACTCGACCCGGGTCGACTACAAGGTGTGCTGACGGCTGTCATCAGGCATGTGCGGCCTTGATGGCCGCCGGACCAGGTGCCCCGGCGGACGGCTCGCGCCGAGCCCGTCGGGGCACCTTCGCGCGGATCGCGGATCGCGGATCGGGCTCAGACGAACTCACAGTCGATGGTGGGGTCCGAGGGCCCGTCGACCGGGGCGCCCGGCACCGGGCGGTCATTGGAGCCGCCGCTGGCGAACACCGCCGAGATCCACCCCAGGGTCCCGCCCGGCGTGATCACCTGGACCCAGTAGGTGTTGGTGTAGGGGCCGTCGGTGACCCGTCCCGGCTCGCCCATGTTCATCTGGCAGTACGCCTTGACCCTGACCCGGGTCAGCCGCTCGGTCGTGGCGAGGTCGCAGGAGGTGCTCTGGCACGACCGCACCCGGACGTCGCTCGCCCACACGTACACGGAGCCGCTCGGCGGGTGAGCGGCCGCCGGCTGGGCGGCCGGCAGCAGGATCGAGCCGGCGATCGCCAGCGCACCGGCGAGGGGCCGCAGGAACCGGCGGCCGAAGCGGGCGTGGGTGGTGGGGACCGTCATGGTGGAGCCTCTCCCGGTGGTGATGGCAGGCGGTGATGGCAGGCGGCGGGCGCCGCCCCGCACCCTGCCGACGGCCGGCGCCCCTCGCCCGTATGACCACCGTCCCGGACGGCGTGCGCCGCCTAGTGGGGGCCGGGCCGCACGGCCGGAGGCTCCAGGGCCTCACGGCTGCCGAGTTCCCGGAAGACGACCCCCGCCTCCTCCTCGTAGCGGCGACCGGTCTCCACCGCGCCCCCGGCCACGGCGGCGCGGGCCAGGTCCCGCAGGGTGCGGGCCCGCCAGAGCGGCAGCGCCAGCCGCCCCCACAGCACCACTGCCTGCCGCAGGGTCTCCGTCGCCTGCGGCAGATCCGAGGCGGCGAGGTGCCACTCGCCGAGGGTCCGCAGGACCAGCGCCTCGCCGAACAGGTCCTGCCGCTCGCGGGTGATCCCCAGGCACCGGTCGAGGCGGCGCCGGGCCTCGGCCAACCGGCCCTGCCGCAACTCCACCTTGGCCAGGGCCTGGCTGGCGTACATGACACCGAAGGCGTCGTCCGTCCCCTCGAAGACGGCCAGGGATCGCCGCAACAGGCTTTCCGCGCCCGGCAGATCACCGCGCGCCCGGTGGCACAGCCCCAACGCGCGCAGCGCCAGGGCCTCCCCGTGGCGGTCCCGGGCGGAGACATACAGGTCCAGTGAGCGGGACAGCGCGTCCCAGGCTCCCTCGTCGTGTCCCCGGTCGCGGTGGACGGACCCGATCCCGTAGAGCACATGGGCCATCGGCGCGGTGTCCTCCGGCTCCCGGTAGTGGGCCAGCGCCGAGGTGAGCAGCGCCAAAGCCTGGTCGTAGCGGGCCTGTTCGCGGCGGGCCGTGCCCATGCCGGTCAGGGCTTCCGCGCGGCCCCGCCGTACCTCCCGCTCCTCGAAGAGGCCCAGTGCCGTGGCGAAGTAGGTGTGGGCGTCCTCGTACCGGTCCTGCTCCAGGCGGAGCCGGCCGAGGCCGTTGAGCAGCCAGGCCTCGCCCTCGACGTCCCCGCTGCGGCGCACCGCCTCCAGGGCCGTGTCATGGGAGCGGGACCAGGCGTCGAACTGGTTGTAGAGCGCGGCGGAGGCGGCCGTCAGCGCGGTGGCGAGCTCGCGGGCGGCGTCGGTCATCCCGTGCTCGGCGCAGTGGGTGACCGCGGCGAGCAGGCACCGCTGCTCAGCGGCGAACCAGGCGGTGGGCTCCCCCGGCAGGTCCCCCGTCTCCCCCGCCGGTCCTTCTCTCACGGCACAGGTGTCCGCCTGCTCATCCCGGCAGCCGACCGCCGGTTCGTCCTCATGAGCGATTGGGGGTTCGCCCTCACGAGCAACCGGGACTTCGTCCTCACGAGCGACGGGGAACTCGTCCTCACGAGCGACCGGGAGGAGGCGCGAGGCACCGCCCGGGCCGCGGGCCGCCGCTTCACGGGCCAGCCCCAGCCAGCGGTCCACCAGCCGCTGTACCGCCGCCCCGCGCTCCCGCGGTTCCTCGTCGGCCAGGGCACGTTCCCGGGCGTGCTCACGCGCCAGGTCGTGGATGCGGTAGCGGGTCAGACCCGTCTCGTCGGTGCGGACGACCTCCACGAAGTGGCAGTCCACCAGCTGCTCGACGGCGTCCTCGGCCTCCTCCGAGTCCACGTCGAGGAGCGGCCCGGCAACCCAGGCGGCGAAGTCGGGCAGGTCCATCAGGGCCAGGCGGCGCAGGGCGCGCTGCCCCTGCGGGTCGAGGTCGGCGTAACCGAGCCCGAGGCTGGCGCGCACCTCCAGGTCGCCGGCCCGCAGTTCGTCCAGGCGGCGGCGCTCGTCCCGCAGCCGGGTGGCCAGCCGGGCCGGGGTCCAGTGCGGGCGGGCGGCGAGCCGGGCGCCGGCGACACGGACGGCGAGCGGAAGGCGGCCGCAGAGCGCGACGACCTCGGCGGCCTGCTCGGGCTCCAGTGGCGGTCGGGCCGGGCCGGCCACCCGGGCCAGCAGTTCCCTCGCCTCGGTGTCGGTGGGCACGCCCAGGTCGAGATGGGCGGCGCCCTCCAGGGCGACCAGCCGGCGGCGGCAGGTGATCAGTACGGCCGACCCGCCGCCCGGGGGCAGCAGGGGCCGCAGCAGCGCCTCGCTGACCGCGTTGTCCAGGATGAGCAGCACCCGGCGCCGGGCGAGATGGGTGCGGTACAGGCCGAGCAGGTCCTCCTCGTCCCGGGCCGGGGTGTCGGGGTCGGCACCCAGGGCGCGCAGCAGCCGGGCCAGGGCGTCCGCGGTCCGTACCGGCTGGGAGTCCGAAGCGCGCAGGTCCACGAAGAGCTGCCCGTCGGGGAAGAGCGCGGCCGTGCGGTGCCCCACATGGACGGCCAGGGCGGTCTTCCCGGTGCCCGAGCGGCCGGAGACCACGCCGATGGGCGGAGCGGTGCGCCGCGGGTCGCGCACCTGCTCCAGGAGCGTGGTGGCCCAGCCGATCTGCTCGGTGCGGCCGACGAAGTCGGAGACGTCGGGTGGGAGTTGGGAGGGTGCCGGTCGGCGGTCGTCCCGGTGGACGGGCCCGGCGTCCGCGCCGTCCTCACCGGCGGGTACGCGTACGGACACGGACGCGGGTACGGGCGGGGTCGGGGGGCGGGGCGGTGCTCCCAGCACCGCGGTGTCCGCCTGGAGCACGGCCCGGTGCAGGGCCCGCAGTTCCGGGCCGGGGTCGACGCCCAGTTCGGTACGGAGCAGCCGGCGGCCCTCGTCGTAGCAGCGCAGCGCCTCGGCCGCCCGGCCGGTGCGGAACAGCGCGGTCATCAGCTGGCCGCGCGGGCGCTCCCGCAGCGGGTGGGCGGCGACATGGGCGACGAGTTCGGCGACCAGGTCGCCTCGGCGGTCCAGGTCCAGTTCGGCGGCGAAGCGGAACTCCTGTGCCTCCAGCCGGAGTTCCACCAGCCGCATGGCCTCGACCCGGGCGAAGCTCTGGCCCAGCCCCTCCAGAGCGTCCCGGCCGCGCCACAGCCCGAGCGCGGTCCGCAGGATGTCCACGGCCTCCTCGGCCCGCCCGTCACGCGCCGCGTTCCGCCCTTCGGCGCACGCGGTCTCGAAGCGCCGGGCGTCCACGGCGGAGGGCGGGAACTCCGCGACATATCCCGGGGAGCGGGTGCGGATGGCGTCCGCGCCCTCCCGTCCGGCCAGGGCGCGGCGCAGTCCGGACACATGCGAGGCGACGAGCGCCCGGGCGGTGGCGGGCGGATCCTCGTCCCAGACCAGGTCGACCAGTCGTTCGGCGGAGACGACCTCACCGAGGTGTACCACCAGGGCGGCGAGAATGGCGGTCGGTTTCGCGCCGTTCAGCGGAATACGGTGCCCTTCGCTCGACACCTCGACCGGACCCAGAAGGCGAACGTCCACCCTGTCCCCCGATGTTCACGCTCCCCCGCGTCAGGGACAACATACCGGCGCCCGCCTGCGGGCATGCCAGTCGCCGCGCTGCCTGGAGGCGCAGGGCGGCGCGGTGGGACGACAGGTGGCTTGAATTCGCTGGGTGTCCGGTGAGGATTCCCCCCATTTCACTGAAGAGACTGTCCGACTTTCGCCACGGAGCCCGTTCGGCGTCCGCAACGCGGGCCGCCCGGCGTCCGCCCGACGTCCGCCCCGGGGACGGAGCGGGCCCGCCGCCCGTATGAGCGCCACCGGAACCAATCTCCGCCCCTCTCTCCGTATCCCCCGCGACCCGCCCAGCAGTTCCCCGCCGTCTCCTGCAACACCCCGCAGTCAGCCGCCGTCTGCAGGAGGTTGCAGCGCTTCCTGCAGAGGGAATGCAGCGCTCCTGCAGAGTCCGCCCCGACGCTGTGAGCGTGACGGACCTCATCCTCCTCTCCGACCACCGGGTGGCCGGGACACCTGTCCGCGAGACAGGTGAACCGCTGCTCGACGTACGGGACTTCCCCGCGCTGGGGATCGACCCGCGCAAGGCCGACGACGACGGCTCGTACGCCCGGCTGAGGGCCGGTGTGCTGCGCCGGCTGCTGCTCGCCCAGCGGGCGCTGCCCTCGGGTGTGCACCTGCTGATGGTGGAGGGCTACCGGCCCCCCGCGCTGCAGCGCCGCTACTTCGACGCCTACACGGCCACCCTGTGCGCCGCCCACCCGGACGCCCCGGCCGACCGGATACGCGAGCTGGCCAGCGCGTACATCTCGCCCCCGGAGGTCGCCCCGCATGTCAGCGGCGGCGCGGTGGACCTGACCCTGTGCACCGGAGACGGGACGGAGCTCCCGCTCGGCACCGAGGTCAACGCCACACCGGAGGAGAGCGAGGGCCGCTGCCGCACCGCCGCGGACGGTCTCACCGCCGAAGCGCGGGCCAACCGCGAGGTGCTGGGCCGGGCGATGACGGCCGCCGGGTTCGTCAACTACCCGACCGAGTGGTGGCACTGGTCGTACGGCGACCGGTACTGGGCGCTGCTCACCGGAGCGCCGGCGGCCCTCTACGGGCCCGCCGCCCCGGCCCGCCCATGACGAGAGTCCACAACACAGAAAAACGGGGGAACACCATGGAGCACACCCGTCCGACACCAACCACCGTCACCACCGACCAATCCACCGCCACCGCCTACGCCACCGCCACCGCCACCGCCACCGACGAGCCCATGACCGTCGCCGAGTTCGACGAGGCCTTCACCACCGTGATGCCCAGGCTGCGGCGCCGGCTGCTGGCCCTCACCGGCAATCCGCACGACGCCGACGACCTGCTCCAGGAGACCTACCTCAGGCTCTCCCGCCGGGCGCGCTGCCACACTCTGGCCCGGCAGCGGCAGCCGTATGCCTATGCCTGCGCGGCGGCGCTGAACCTGCTGCGCGACCTGTGGCGGCACCCCTCCCACCAGGAGCGCTGCACCGACCAGTTGCCCGAGCAGAGCTGGGACGGCGGTTTCGCGGGCCAGGAGGCCGAGGCGGTGGCGACCGCGCTGCTGCGCGGGCTGTCCCCCAAGGAGGCGGCCGCGGTGATCCTGGTCGACATCGAGGACCTCACCCATGACATGGCGGGCGAGCGGCTCGGCGCCCACCGGGGCACCGTGCAGCGCAACCGGATGCGGGGGCTCGCCAAGATCAGGGCCACCCTCGACGCGGCGCCGCAGCAGGCATACGAACGCCCCGCCGCTCCCGTCCTCTTCCCACAGGGGCACACCCGGCACACCCGCGCGGCTTGACCAGCCACGCCACGGCCGCCTCACCCACCCACGTACGCCCCACTCCCACCACCGCACTCGCGCACGGCACATGAACCATCCCAGGGGGAACCGCATGCACCGCACCAACCGCACCATGGCGGCTGCAGGAGGACTGCTGCTCGCCACCGCACTGAGCTGTACGGGTACGGCGGCGGCCGCCGCGTCACCGCTGCCCGCCACGGCCATGACGGCCACCGCCGACTGCCGTCCGCAGGCGAACGCGCCCGACCAGGCGCAGGCGATCGTCAACGCCGCCTGCTCCCAGCTCGGTGTGCCCTACTCCTGGGGCGGTGGCTCGATCCACGGGCCGACCCATGGCCAGGACTACCCCGGGGGCGGCCCGGGCGCCCACGACAGCAAGGTGAAGGGCTTCGACTGCTCGCATCTGGTGCAGTACGCGGCGTGGCAGGGCGCGGGGATCGCGCTGCCCGAGGGTTCGTGGAACCAGGCCCAGTGGAGCGGCGCCAGCGCCCGGTTCTCCCACGTCCAGGGCCTCGGCCCGCTGCAGCCGGGCGATCTGCTGCTGTGGGGCTCCAACCCGGCGAACCTCAACAGCGTCCACCACATCGCCATCTACCTGGGCGGCGGCAAAATGGTCGAGGCCCGGGAGTCGGGGACGCCGGTGATGGTCAGCGATGTGCGGCTGAACGCCCAGTACGCGGGTGCCCTGCGGATCGCCGGCGCCGAGCAGCCGCCGGCCGGCACCAAGCGGTTCATGACCTGGGGCACCGGGGTCGGCCTCCGCCCGGAGCCCGGTACCGCCAAGCCGCCGGTGGTCCGGCTGCCCGGCCCCACCGCGGTGGATGTCGAGTGCCAGCAGCACGGCGAGCTGGTCAACGCCGAGGGCTACCGCAACGACGCCTGGTCCTATCTGCCGAAGTACCGGGCCTGGATCTCCAATATCTACATCGACGACCCGGCGGCCTGGCTGCCCGACGTCCCGACCTGCTGACCCACCCTTTCCTCTCCTCGTCTTACTCATCGGAGTTGCCCCCATGCGCACCACATCCCTCCGTCTGCTCGCCGCCTCGGCCGTCGCGGCCGGGCTGCTCCCGCTCACGGCCGGCGCGGCCGAGGCGGCGCCGCCCGCCCAGCCCGCCGGCTACGCCGGGTCCTGCCCGGCCGCCGGAACCATCACCCAGGGGTGGCACTCCGGGCACGACGGCGTGGACATCGCCAACAACCGCGGTACGCCCATCTACTCGGCCGGCCCGGGCACGGTCATCGTCTCCGGCACGGCCAGCGGCTACGGCCAGTGGATCCGCATCCGGCACGACGACGGCACGGTCACCGAGTACGGGCACATGTACGAGCGCCTGGTCTCCGTGAACCAGCGGGTGAACAGCGGCCAGTTGATCGCGCGAATGGGCTCCGAGGGCCAGTCCACCGGCCCCCATCTGCACTTCGAGGCGCACAGCTCCACCTCCAGCACCCGGGGCATGGACCCCGGTCCGTATCTGTCCGCGCGCGGGGTGGGGCTGCCGTGCACCCCGGGCGGGGGGACGCCGGGGACCAACTTCACCACCTGGGGCACCTCGGTCCGGGTACGGGCCGACGCCCGGCTGAACGCGGCGGTGGTGCGCACGCTGAGCGGGCCGACGCCGGTCTACGTGGACTGCCAGAAGCGCGGTGACCTGGTCGAGGCCGAGGGCTACAAGAACGACGCCTGGTCCCACGTCCCGGCGCTCGGCGGCTATGTCAGCAACATCTACATCGACCACCCGGACGCCTGGCTGCCGGGCGTGCGGACGTGCTGACCGGCGCCCGCGCCGGTGCGAGGGGTGTCGCGGCGGTGGTCCTGGCCGCCGCCGCGGTGCTCCTCTCCCCCGGCCTCACCCCGACCGCGCGGGCCGCCGACTCGGCGCCCTGCACCCGCGACCCCGACTATCCGGGCACCTTCCGCTGCCCCATCTGGGGGGCGAACGTCAATCTGCGCTCCGCGCCCGACCAGCAGGCCCCGGTCATCGCGACCTCACCGGACAGCGGCTGGCTGAGGGTGCTGTGCCAGATCAAGGGCGGCCGTGCGACCTACGGCGGCTACTGGCACACCTGGTGGGTGAAGACCCCGGCGACGGGCATGGCGCCGTCGGCGTACATGAGCGAGATCTTCCTCGTCGGCGGCCGCGACGACGAACCGGACGGCGGCCTGCCGACCTGCTGAACCCCGTCCCGTACCGCACCCGGACGCCTGCCCCCGGGACCAGCACCGCGGTCCCGGGGGCATCCGGCGTCGTCAGCTCGGGCAGCGGCCCACGGAGTCGGAGGGGTCCTTGCCGATGTTGACGTTGCCGCCCCAGGCCCACACATTCCGGTACGGGCCATTGCCGATCACCGAGTCATGGACGGTGCCCCGGTACCAGACGTCCGTGTGGTAGCCGCCGGCGGTGACCGGCTGGCCGTGCACGTAGCAGACACCGTCCATGTAGTAACGGTCCCTGGTGGAACCGGTGTTGAGGATCGGCACGTTCTGGGTGTTCGGCAGCGAGCGGATGTTGCTGTTGGTCTGCAGCGAGACATAGAACCCCGCGGCCCCGGCGTGGGCGGTGCCGGTCGCGGTGGACAGGGAGAGCGCGGCGACGGCGGCGAGGCCCGCGGCGGCGCGGCGGATGAGGCGCTGGGACATGGGTGCTCCGGACGGTACGGGCCAGGCGTGGCCGGGACGGGATCGGACGAGTCGGCGCGGGGCCAAGGCGCCCGAGCGGGCGCGCGGGCCCGTCTCCCCGACGTACGGGACCGACCGCCCGTATGAGTGCCCCGGTCCAGGGCCCCCTCATACGGCCCATGGCGCTGCCCCCGTCTGCCCCATGACACCAACGCACGCCCCCCAACCCCCCGATACCGACCCCGAGGACCACGATGAAGACCCTGATCAGCACGCGCGGACGGCGCACCCCCCGTTCCGCTCCCCGTTCCCCCCACCGCGGCACGACCCGTCCGGGCCTGTGGGCCGCCACCGCCCTCGCCGCCCTGATGTGCACCACCGGCGCCGCCAACGCCGCGAACTCCCCTTCCCCCTTCCCCTCCCCGCCCCCGGCCGGCGCCTCCGCCCAGGCCGAGGTGCCGGCCGGGGTGACGGCGGGGGTCGCCGTCTTCGACCGCCGCACCGGCGCGTTCACCGAGCAGCTGAACACCTCGGCCCAGTTCCGTTCGGCTTCCGTGGTCAAGCTGCTGATCGCCCTGGACCTGCTGTGGGGCCGGAGCCCGGACGCCCTGTCCGCCGCCGACCGGGCCAGGGTGGACACCATGCTGCGGGGCAGCGACGACGCGGCCGCGAGCGCCTTCTGGTCCGCGAACGGCGGGGGCGCGATCGTCGACCGGATGGTCTCCCGCCTCGGTCTGACCGACACCGCCCGGCCCCCGGCGACCCACCCCGGCTACTGGGGCTACACGGCCCTCTCGGCCCGTGACACCGTGCGGATCTACCGCCATCTGCTGGACTCCGCCCCGGCCGCGGTGCGCGACTACCTCCTCGGCAACCTGCGGCAGTCCACCCGCTGTGCCACCGACGGCTACGACCAGCACTTCGGCATCGCCGGCTCCTTCGAACGGCCGTGGGCGGTCAAGCAGGGCTGGTCCGGCTTCAGCTCGGGCGGCTGCACCTCGGCCGCGAGCTCCGCCACGCCCACCCAGGCCCCGCACAGCGCCGAGGCGATCGACCTGTCCCGCCCCGCGCTGCACACCACGGGCGTGGTGGGCGCCGGCGACCGCACCATCGTGGCCGTCCTCACCCTGCACCCGAGCGGTACGTCCTACGGCAAGGCGTACAGCGACGTGGGCCGGCTGACCCGCTCACTCAACGTGCCCGGCGCCACCCGACCGGCCGGTACCTGGGTCGGCACCTGGGGCAACGGGGTACGGGTCCGTACCTCGACCTCGACCACCTCCGGCGCGATCACCACCCTGCCCGCCGGCGTCGAGGTCCTGGTCCGCTGCCAGAAGCGCGGCCAGGAGGTCAGCGTCCCGCCCTACGTCAACGACTGGTGGGCCCATCTCCCCCAGTACGGCGGCTATATGACCAACATCTACCTCAGCGTCCTGGAGAACCAGGTCCCCGGCGTACCCGTCTGCTGATTCCCCTTCACCACACCCACACAAGGAGAGACCCCATGAACAAGCGCGTGCTCGCGACCCTTGCCGCAGCGATGTCCGCCACCGCCATCCTGACCACGGCCCCGCCGGCCACCGCCGAACCCAACCCGCCCGGCTGCGACAAGGGCTACTTCTGCATCTACTCCGGCGAGAGCGCCACGGGGCGGCTGGTGCACAAGTCCTCGGGCAACTGGTCGGGCTCGGTGACAGGCCTGTCCATCTTCAACAACGGCCGCCCCCAGCCCGGTTACGACCACATCCAGTTCGACTGGACCTGGAAGAACGGCGGCGGCGGTTCCTCGACCTGCCTCCACTACAACCCCGGCCCGGGCGCCTACATCAACACCTTCGGCGACGAGGTCGTCTTCACCAAGGTGGTCTGGCGCGGCGAGTGCTAGGAGGCGATGCCCGCCGCTCTGCGCGTTCAGCGAACGCAATGCGGCAACTCGAAAACACGGCAAGCCCGTTAGAGTGGTCCGTCATGCTTGACGACCCAACTCACCGCCACAGCAAGAGGAGCCCTCTTCGAAGAGGTAAAGAAACGGCAAAGCGCGGTTAACTGCCCAGGTCGCGAAGCGTGGTCCCCGCGCGAGCGGGGGTGTTCCGTGCGTGGAGCCGGTGCCGCCCCAGGATGCGGGGTGGTCCCCGCGCGAGCGGGGGTGTTCCGCCGGAGGGGTCCGTCGGATTCGGACTCGCCACGTGGTCCCCGCGCGAGCGGGGGTGTTCCGTGCGCGGCCACCTTGTCCTGGGCCGGCACGTTGTGGTCCCCGCGCGAGCGGGGGTGTTCCGGATCAGCGGATCCCGGGCGGTCGGCGCGTAGCGTGGTCCCCGCGCGAGCGGGGGTGTTCCGGACCAGATGCGTGAGCTGGTCCAGGACCGGATGTGGTCCCCGCGCGAGCGGGGGTGTTCCGCGGTGGCGGCGGCGCCCGGCCGACCCGGAGTCGTGGTCCCCGCGCGAGCGGGGGTGTTCCGGTCGCCGAGCGCGTGGGCCTGCCCGTGGAGCAGTGGTCCCCGCGCGAGCGGGGGTGTTCCGCCGGTGATCAAGGTCTTCGGTGCGTACGCCGAGTGGTCCCCGCGCGAGCGGGGGTGTTCCGGTGGACGACCCGCCCCTCCCCGGGCAGCCCGGGTGGTCCCCGCGCGAGCGGGGGTGTTCCGTTCCCCGGGTGCGGCAGGACGATCATCAGGTCGTGGTCCCCGCGCGAGCGGGGGTGTTCCGGTGTTGTGCCAGAGGTACGGTGCCAGCTTGTAGTGGTCCCCGCGCGAGCGGGGGTGTTCCGCTGGGGTTCACCCCGGCCGCGCAGTCGTACCGGTGGTCCCCGCGCGAGCGGGGGTGTTCCGGCGTTCGGCATGGACAGCTCGGGGAACTGGTCGTGGTCCCCGCGCGAGCGGGGGTGTTCCGCTGGACTCCATCGCGCCCGGGTCCATGCCGGAGTGGTCCCCGCGCGAGCGGGGGTGTTCCGGACTGGTCGACCTCGCTCCAGCCCGAGGTTATGTGGTCCCCGCGCGAGCGGGGGTGTTCCGGACATCGACGCCGCCTTCGCCAAGATCGGCCTGTGGTCCCCGCGCGAGCGGGGGTGTTCCGGGACTGTCCATCGACGGCCGCACCGTCGACCCGTGGTCCCCGCGCGAGCGGGGGTGTTCCGCCGGTACGAGCGTGCGACAACGCCCGACGCAGGTGGTCCCCGCGCGAGCGGGGGTGTTCCGCCCCGGGCCGGGGTGGCTCCGGGGCGGCAGGTGTGGTCCTCGCGCGAGCGGGGGTGTTCCGATGCCCGGCAGCGTTCCGAGGTGGTGGGTGTGGTGGTCCCCGCGCGAGCGGGGGTGTTCCGGCGTCGTGGGCCATCACCGAGGCGAGAGCGACGTGGTCCCCGCGCGAGCGGGGGTATGCCGGGCCCAGACGCCCGACATGTCGGGGTGACCGAGTCGTCCCCGCGCGGGGGGGGTGCGGCCGCCCGCTGTCCTCCATGTGCTCTGCTGCGCCGTGGCTTTGTCGTTCGCCGGGGGCCTCAGACGCCCTGCGGGCTCGTCCCCGACGGGGGCTTCACCGTGGCGTCGCCGGAGGGCGGGGGTGGGGGCGGGGTGTCGGCGAGGGTGAGGTGGGGGACGCGGGTGGCGGCGAGGGCGCAGGCGAGGAGGGCGGTGGCGGTGCCGAGCAGGAAGGCGGCGTGCAGGCCGTCGAGGTAGCCCTCCAGGAAGGGGCGGGCGAGGGCGGAGGGGAGGCGGCCGAGGAAGGCGGTGTCCTCCAGGTCGACGGTGCCGTCCGGGCGCGTCACCGCGGCCAGGGTGGTGGCGTTGGCCGGGTCTTCGGCGAGGTGGCGGAGGGCGGGGTCGCGCAGGGCGGTGGCCACGCGGGTGGTGACGCCGTCGGCGGCGAAGGCGAAGACCAGGGAGAGGAAGGCGGCCGTGCCCAGGGTGCCGCCGATGGAGCGGGAGAAGTTCACCCCGGCCGTGGCGGCGCCCATGTCAGCGCGCGGTACGTCGGACTGGGCCAGTGTGGTCATGGTCTGCTGCGCGGCCCCGAGCCCGGCGCCCAGCAGGACGAGGCCGAGGGCGAGGTACCAGGGCGGGCTGTCGGGGTTGAGGGTGGAGAAGATCAGGAGTCCGGCGGCTAGGGAGCCCAGGCCTGCCACCAGGGCGGGTTTGGGGCGGCCCGCGTGGGCCACCAGGCGGCCGACGGCCAGGGTCACCGCCACGTTCGCGGCCGTGCTGGGCAGCATGGCCAGTCCGGCGGCCGCCGGGTCCATGCCGCGGGCGAGCTGGAGGTACAGCGGCAGCGCGGCCATCGCGCCGAACATGCCGATGGCCGCGCAGAAGTGCAGCAGCACGCCGAGGCGGAAGGTACGGATGCGGAGCAGGGCCGGCGGCAGCAGCGCCGCGGGTCCCGCCCGCCGCTCCAGCAGGGCGAAGGCGGTCCACCCGGCCGCGGAGGCCGCGTACAGGATGAGCGCGGTCGGGGAGGTCCAGCCGAGGTCGCGGCCCCGTTCCGCCACCAGCAGCAGCGGCACCACGCCCACCACCAGGGCCAGCGCGCCGGGGTGGTCGAGGCGGTGGCGCACCGGGTGGTGGGGCACCTGGCGCAGCACGCGGAGGAGTACGGCGAGGGCCAGGGCGGACAGGGGGACGTTGAGGAGGAAGATCCACCGCCATCCGGCCACCCCGCCGGGCGTGCCGGCGCCCGCGAGCAGGCCGCCGACCAGCGGGCCGAGCACACTGGCCCCGCCGAACACCGCGGTGAACCAGCCCTGGTAGCGGCCGCGTTCACGCGGGGTGGTGATGTCCGCGATCACGGTCATCGCCAGGGACATCAGCCCGCCGCCACCGAGTCCCTGCACCCCGCGGAAGACCGCGAGCTGGGGCAGGGAGGTGGCACAGCCGCAGAGCAGGGATCCGGCGGCGAACAGGGTGATCGCGGCGATGTAGAGGGGGCGACGGCCGTGGATGTCCGCCAGTTTCCCGTAGAGGGGGGTGGAGACGGTGGCGGTGATCAGATACGCGGTGGTGATCCACGCCTGCGCACTGGCGGCGTCCAGGTCGTCGGCGATGGTCCGCAGGGCGGTGAGCACCACCGTCTGGTCCAGAGCGGCGAGGAACATCCCGAGCATCAGTCCGGAGAGGACGACGACCACCTGCCGGTGTGCGAGTCGCTCCGGCGGCGGGGCCGGCGGCCGCGGGCCGTCCGGAGCGCGTCGGCGTCGGCGGAGGCGGAGGCGGTTGCGTGCGAGGAGTCGTCGGCGGGG